>CAMTKF010000057.1 GCA_947072905.1 uncultured Bacteroidales bacterium | reverse complement strand
CGTACACGACTGAAACAAAGCGTATAAGACGCCCAAAAGATGAGATGCAAAAGTAACTTTCACATAAAGCTCTTGCAGTGATAAAATATAAAATAAAAATAAACATGTTTATGCAAATGTTGTTACAAGGCTGCACGGCCATTAGTTGGCGCTTATGCCGCTTGTCTTCGGTCGTTTGCGGCAAGCAAACTCCCTCATCCTCACGACATAATCGCTCAACTACTGACCGCCCTGTCGTTAACATTTGTTATTAAACAAGCTCTAAACCCACAGGTAGTTGTCGCATTTGACACATACAATATGACCATTCGCTTACTTCATTTCTTACGTGGAAGCCTCATACTCCTCGCATCTGTTTTTTTGGGGACGTATAATGCCTCGGCAGCCTTCAAGGACTATACCGAGGTTGTGAATAATCTAAACAACCGTCTTGCCGACCACTGCCCGCCGCAAGACAGCCTGCATGTATTGTGCAATCTGCTTGACATTGCTCAGATCAGACCCATGATGTATAACCCCGACTCAATATTGCGTCTGACATACAACGTTGCCTTGCACAACAATGACTCCAACACCGCATTCGAGATGCTGCGCCACCTCTCCAACATGTACAATCAGCAAATCGACAGCCTTAATGAGTTTCTGCAATATGCAAAGGCTATGCCCGAGGGTGAGCAACGCGACGAGACTGTCACTTTTATCGAAATGCAGCGCAACAGCTATTATTCGTTCTACGCCGAAGAAGATAAACGTGAAAAAAGATTTGATGAAAAACTGAGAAAACTTGTCCAGAATCCGCCGGAAAACATCTATGAACAGATTTATCTGATTCATGCCATCTGCCTGCATCTTTACAGGGATGCCAACGGCGAACTGATGGTGAAATACTTCGACGAGCTGAACAAGCTGGTAGACCGGTTGCCGGCCGAATGCTATTCGCTGCGCAATATCGCCAAGGTTCAGTCGGCTCTCGCATTCTCTCTTGCAGGTGAAAAAGACAAGTCTATCGAAGCCGATAAAAAACTGCTTGAAATCATCGACAACCTTAAGTCGTATCACAACGCGCACGGACGCCCATACCGCAGCTATCTGGCCAACAGGTATATAATATACACCCGCCTGCTCAGCAACTGGGAAGCCCTGTCAGACGGCGAGATAGAGGAGTACTATGCCACAGCCATGCGCCTTAAGGACACCGATGTAAGGTCTTACAATACCTACAACAAGATGCCTATGCCGTCGATTTATTACGCTATGGCTCATGATGATTTCAAAAAGGTGATAGAACTTACTCGGGATATTCCTTTCGAGACCAACTCCACCCTGCGCAAAACCGAGATTCTGCGATTCCTGATACAGGCGGCCGAGCACGAAAACGACAAGGATATGCTGTTGCGTGCTTCAAGAGAATATAACAGGCAGCTTGAAAAGCTCGCCCGTCATACCGAACACGACCGCGAGCTTGAAGTGCTGTATGACACCCACAACATGCGCGAACAGATTTCACAAAACGAGATAGAACGCCAGAAGGATGTCAACCGTCTGCAACATGCCATCATAGTTATATGTATAATTGCATTGCTGGGCCTTATAATCCTGCTTATATTCCTTGTAAGATTATATCGCCATTCGCGCAAACTATCCGAGACTCTTATCATATCAAACGAAGCGCTCAAGACCGAGAGCTGCGCACTGCGTTCGTCACAGCGCGAGGTGTCGTCGGCACGCGATGCGGCACGCAAAGCCAACGAATTCAAGTCTGACTTTATAAAAAATCTGAGCCACGAGGTTGCAGCCCCGTTCAGCGCCATAATGGAATACTCGCACCTGCTGGTGGATTGCAGCGACGCATCAAAGAAACCATACCTCGAACAGTATGCACGTATGGTATCGCACAATATCGAATTTATCAGCACTGTGCTGAACGATGTATTCCAACTCTCAGAAATTGACAGCAATACCGTCTCTATCAAGCGCAAGTATACCAATATACAGATGATAGTGGAACTGGCTGTCAACACAGTATCGCCGGCTCTGAATCCGGGTACCGAGATCGTAGTTAAGTCAGACCCCGCCGACCTTGATACATTCACCGACCCTACCCGCTTGCAGCAGATTCTCAACAACGTGCTTGAGAATGCAGCCCGTTATACCCCTCAGGGCACAATCCTCATAGATTGTTATAAATTGGAGGGCGGAAAGATGATAGCCATCGCTATATCCGACAACGGCCCGGGCATTGATCCAAAGTACAAGGAACATATATTCGAGCGGTTTGTCAAACTTAACAACCACGAAGAAGGTGCCGGTCTGGGATTGCCGCTGTCAAGGCTAATGGCCCGTCTGCTTGGCGGCGACCTTGTGCTCGACACCACTTATACACACGGTGCCCGATTCATCCTTACCATACCATACGCAATTAAGTAAGATGCAAGATTTTGTCGCTATTGACTTTGAAACAGCCAACGGCTGCCGCTCGAGTGTTTGCAGCGTAGGAATTGTGGTGGTACGGAACGGTGAGATTGTAGACAAATTCTACAGCCTTATCAAACCGGTTCCAAACTTCTACACAGTATGGACAACCAACGTCCACGGACTCACCAGAGAGGACACGGACAATTCGCCACTGTTCCCTGAGGTATGGGCCCGCATAGCGCCCATGATTGCCGGACTGCCGCTTGTAGCCCACAACCGTCCCTTTGACGAGGGATGCCTTAAAGCCGTATTTTCAAAATATGGCATGGAATACCCCGGCTACCAATTTTTATGCACATTGGCTGCATCGCGCAGATGCCTGCGCCTGCCCAACCATCAGCTGCACACCGTGGCTGCCGTGTGCGGGTACGACCTCAGGAATCACCACCACGCCCTGGCCGACGCCGAGGCTGCGGCTGCCATTGCTTTGAAGATTCTGTAACCCACAATTTTTCAATCTTAACGATTTTTTTCGTTAGAAATTTTGAAAGATAATATTTTTATCTTAAATTTGCCAACGAAAAATCTCGTTAAGATGAAATCCAAGTCTGAAAAACTAACTGATAAAGAAGAAGAAACCATGCTCCTGCTTTGGGAACATGGCCCTTGCTCTGTCAAGGATCTGCTCGAACACTACTCCGAGCCCAAACCTCACATCAATACCGTATCTACATTTGTACGTTCACTGGAACAGAAAGGCTATGTAGACCATGAGCCGGGGCGATACGGCAGTTTCAATTACTTTGCCGTAAAGCCTAAAAGCGACTATCGCAGCGGCGCTCTCAACCGTATAGTAAAGAAATACTTCGGCAGCGCATTCTCGCTCGTTTCAAATCTCGTTGAAGAGGAACAGCTCAACGCCGACGACCTGCGCAGGCTGGTTGACATGATTGAAAAAAAGGATAATTCCCAATAAATAACTCATAACAACCAACTTACTGCCATGTCGATATACATAACCCATCTATTTCAAATCTCCATTGCCACATCAATTCTCTTATTTCTGATGTGGTCGGTGTACCACATTGCGCTTTCATCAGACAACAAGCTGGTGCTCAACCGCATCACCGTCATTGCCATATATGGCCTGAGCATAGCGGGCGCACTGTTTATATTTCTGAACATTGTCCCGGCTGATTACACAGTTCAGAGCGCGCCCACGCATGGATTGGTTGTAAAATATACTCCTGTAATTTCACAGGGTCTTAAGAAGATTCTGTCTTACGTATGGCTTGCAGGGGCGGCATCAGTATTACTCAGCACTGTGGTAGAGATATTCAGGATAAACCGTTTGCTGAAAAAATGCGATAAAACACAGCGCGACGGTTTCACAATCTTCATTTCACCCGACCGTCGGCTCTCGCCATTCAGCTTCGGTAACAAGATAATCATGAACCGAAGCGACTTTGAAGAAAACTTCGACCCGATTTTCTCTCATGAGCACGGTCATATTCTCAACCGTCATACAGCTGATACGGTTATAGCCCAATTGTTTGTGATATTCTGCTGGTACAATCCTGCTGCGTGGCTCATGCGCTCCGACCTGAAATCCGTTCACGAATATCAGGCCGACTGCCATGCGCTCAATACAGGCATCAATATCCGCCAATATCAGCTGCTGCTGTTGGAAAAGGCAATTGGCTCCAAATTTCCCTCTATCTGTAATAACCTCAACCACAGCAAGCTCGAGAAGCGCATCATAATGATTAACCGTACCGACAGCCGCAGCCGCCTTTACAGGGTGCGCTATCTGCTGCCCCTCGCCGCGCTATGCTTCGGATTCATGATAATGTCGACACCGACTCTAAAGGCAATGATTACGCCGGAAAAAGAATCGTTTACTGTTCATGGAGGGCGAAAAAAATCAAGCCTCGACGGTGTTTCAATCTATGTTGACGGCAAATTGCTTCCATCACAAAAAATCAATGATATTTCGCCAAATACAATTGAAGCAATTTCCGTAAACAAGGACAAATCACGTATAGATATAACCACAAAACAATGAAAAAGCATTTCTTACTTATCGCCTTTTTTATCTCTGCCCTTCTCTCGCTTTCAGCTCAGGAAAAGGCCACAATACTACTCAGCTACGATGAAACAGGCCGCAACTGGGAGACCGACACAGTTATTAACGAGCGAATGAGCCTGCTGGCAAATACAACACAGTCAAAGTACTTCAACGACATAAGCCTGTGGAACGACTCTCTGTCTTCAACCCCCGAGGGAAAACGGCAGTTGCAACAGATAATTATGGCAACCTGCGTAACTGAGTTGCCCGGCGGCGGCATTTCAATAGACATGCGCAAGGGTCCGGCAAAACGTATCAATAAATACGTATTCAACAGCCTTACTGACAATCAGCTTACCTTTTACGGCAAGTTCGGAGAAGACTACAATTACTACACCGAACTCACAGATGAGATAACGTGGGAAATCGGAGATTCGACCATCACAATACTTGGCTACGAGTGCGTATCGGCAACAACAAACTATCACGGCCGCCAATGGACCGCGTGGTTCGCTCCCGAACTGCCCATGCCCTTCGGCCCCTGGAAACTTCGCGGTCTGCCCGGACTGATTCTGAAAGCCGTGGCCGACAACGGCGACTCATTCACGGCTGACGGCATACAACAGACCGACCGTATAATTTCGCCGATATACTCACCGGAAAATTATACAAAAAAGGATAGAAAAAAAGCACTTGCCGATCAGAAATATTTCCTGGAAAACCGCGAAGCTATAATAAAGGCCAAATTCGGCAGTTCTGTACGGTTCGATAACAATGGCAAAGAGCAACCCAAATACAATACCCGTAAATATTCGCTCGAACCCGACTTCGAAGAATAAAGAAGTCCTGTATCCTTGCAGATTTTTGTTTTAACACATTATCACTGATGAATCGTCTGATTATTTTATTGGCATTTGTCGCAGCCGTACTGTCAAGTGTGGCACAGGTCAATGTGTCGGGCATTGTAGTGGAAGAGGGGTCAAACGAACCGCTCACCGGTGCATCGGTAATCCTGCGCAATGCAGCCGGCAAAATCAAGAAATATGCCACTACCGACCCAGGCGGCAAATTCAATATCGCGACATCGGAAATAAAGGGTCATACGCTTGATGTATCAATCATGAGTTTCGCCAAGCAAAAAGTGAAACTCGACAGCGTAAGCCTGCCCTT
Source organism: uncultured Bacteroidales bacterium (assembly GCA_947072905.1). Taxonomy (GTDB): domain Bacteria; phylum Bacteroidota; class Bacteroidia; order Bacteroidales; family Muribaculaceae; genus CAG-873. The sequence continues at coordinate 11,910 of CAMTKF010000057.1, read as the reverse complement.
GACCATAGCGATGAAGCCGGAAGCCACAATCCTGAAAGAAGTGGCCGTTAAGGCCGACCAGATACGCGAGCAGGGCGATACAATCACTTATACTGTAGGCACTTTCGCACAGGCACAGGACCGCAGCATAGGCGATGTGCTCAAACGCATGCCCGGTATTGATGTGTCAAGTTCCGGTAAAATAAAGTATCAGGGCGAGGATATAAACAAGTTCTACATAGAAGGTTCTGACCTTTTGGGCGGAAAATACGGATTGGCGACCAATGGCATCAACCACGACGATGTAGGCGCTGTGGAAGTAATGGAGAATCATCAGCCCATGCAGGTGCTGTCAGGAATCAGTTTCTCCGACAAGGCAGCCATCAATCTCAAGCTCAAGAATAAGGCTAAGGCTACATGGAATCTTCACGGCGATGCAGGCGGCGGTTACTGTTGGCAACCCGAGGGCGCCCTGTGGGATGGCGAATTGTTTGCAATGGCTGTAATGCCGGGATTTCAGAACATCACCACGTTCAAAACCAACAACACAGGCGAGGATCTGTCGGCTAATACCACCGACTTCTTCGCATCGCGCCGCTCTACCGGGCTGAGCAGGTATGTAAGCGTATCGCTGCCCGGAGTACCGTCCCTGAGCCGCAAGCGCACGCTTTTCAACCGCTCGGCCCTTGTTTCTACAAACGGGTTGTGGAAGCTAAGAAACGGCGAGGTCAAGGCTCAGATAGACTATTCGTTCAACCGCGTTACAGCCCGGGCTGCCAACATAACCACATACTTCCTTGAAAGCGGCGACCGTGTTATCACAGAGAACCGCGACGGACGCGACCGCTCACACTCACTGTCGGGTAAATTTGTATATGAAGTAAATCAGAAAACCACCTTCATCAACAACACCCTCTCCACCAACATAGACTGGGACGATGTAAGGCTCGGTGTGACAGGCTCCTTACCCAACGAACAGTCGGCTTCGCTGCCCGATTACTTTGTCAGAAACAAATTCAAGATGATAAAGCGGTTCAATGGTAGACATCTTGTTACTTTTCAGAGCAACAACGAGTGGGAATCGCTGCCGCAGACTCTCAACGTATCGGTAGACGGCCGCAATACAGGCCAGCATATCAGCGATCATGCCTTTTACACTCACGAAAGCGCAGCATACGCATTTTCTATTAAAGGAATTACCGTGAGCCTTGAAGGCGGAATTAAAGGATATTTGCGCACAATGAAATCAGACCTGTCAGACTCGTCAGACTTGTCCGACTTGTCCGACAAATCAGACTTCACTCAGGTTATGAACACCAACTATTTTACTGTATATGCCACTCCCAAATTGGAGTATTGGGTGAAGAGAGTGAATCTGACACTCGACGCACCTGTCAGCTTTGCCCATTATACATTTGACAAGGCTCTTGCCAACCGTTCTGAGGTATATTTCTCGCCGTCGATGAGCATGAACTGGAAACCAAACAACCGCTTCTCGCTGACACTGCGCGGAGGAACCGGTCGCTCGCCTATGAATCTCAATATGATTCATCCCGGATATATCATGACCGACTACCGCACCTTCAAGCACGGCGTTGAGAATTTCTACAATTCAAGCTCTCAGCGTGTTTCGGCGACCATATCCTACAAGCATACACGCAGGGGATTGTTTGCCAATGCTGTTGTGATGCAGTCGTGGTCGCATCTGCCCTATACCATGGCTCAACAGCTGTATGGCGACTATATAGCATATTCGTACACCGATGCCAAAAGCACCGGCAAAAACCTTATGGCATCAGGAAATATAGGCAAGACGCTCAACTTCATGCGAGGCAGTTTCAACATCAACGGCTCGTTCAGCCGAAATAAGTCGCATCTGTTCTCAGAGAATAACGCGGTAAACTCGGTCAGCACAAGCTGGAGCACCGGGGCAAAACTCAACGGCGCTCCGCTGCGATGGTTAAGCTTTGATTATTCGATTGACTTCTCAAACAGCCGGTTACGCATGAACGGAATCAAGAATTCATGGCTAAGCGGTATGGAAAATTCGCTGTTGTTCAACATTATGCCTCATGCAAAATGGGAATGGCGCATAATGGGAGAACACTACAGCAACGAGCTGACATCCGGGACATACAAAAACATATTCCTGCTCGATACCAAACTGGTCTACAAACTCAACAAACGCATTGAGCTGTCGGCTATGCTCAATAATGTCTTGAACCAACGCACATATAATTATACGACATACAGCCAGCTGTCATCATTCGAGTCGCAGCGCCGACTCCGCGGCCGCGAGCTGCTGCTTACAATCTCTTTAAGGAAATGAAAAAAATAATATCTCTGACTATAATGTGCATAGTGGCTCTTGGTACGCTCGCGCAGGCCCGGGCCGAAATTGAGGTGAGCTACGATTACAAGCATTTTCACAGAACCGGCAAGCTACAGAATCATCAGATGATTCTGCTGGCCAACTCTACCGAGTCTAAATTCTATAGTCCGGAAACCGAATATGTGGATTCATTGGAATATACACCCGAGGGTAAAGAAATCTACAATCAGATGAAAATGGCGGCATTTACATCCGGCAATCTGAAATCAGTGCCATCGCGCAGAGTTCCTATGTACATCTTTAAATCAAAGACAAAAGGCACTACCGAAGTATATGACGGCCAATCTTTGATGATGTTCACTTTTTCAGAACCTTACGAGGTTCAGAACTGGGTGATAGGCGATTCTGCAAAAACAATACTTGGCTACGAGTGCGCTATGGCTACCTGCGACTTCAGAGGCCGAAAATGGACTGCATGGTTTGCTGTTGATATTCCCATACAGGATGGCCCATGGAAATTGGCAGGATTGCCCGGTCTGATTCTTGAAGCATCCGAAAGCACGGGCCAGCACCATTTCACTGCCACAGGCATTCAGGCATCTCAACGCACATTGAATCCTGTTCTTGGGAAAGACCATTATGAAAAGTCCGACCGCATTTCAATGTTGAAGGCACTTCGTGATTTTGAAGAAAATCTCGAATCAAGCCTTGGCGCAGCTTTAGGTGTCAAAATCACAGTTCAAGGCGGCATTGAGGTTGACAAATCCCTCGATTTCCTCGAAACCGATTACAGATAAGCTAAAGATTATCCAAATAATTCTGAATGACTCCCTAATCTTACAAGTTTGATAAGATTTAAATTTTCATCAAACCATATCAGTAGGAAATCATTTCCTATGTGACATTCCATGTGGCCGGCATAATCACCGATAAGCATGTGTGGCCGGCAACGTTGAGGCAATGGCTCTCCACGGCGCAACTTATCTACGACATCATAAAGCTCGCGTAGTCGTGCGGGCTGATTGGCAAATCGTTTCAAATCTTTCTTGAAACTTTTGCTCGCTTTTACATCTTTCATTTAAGGTCAAGCGAGCTTAGAAATGAGTCATAACTGCTCATATCGACATCAGTCAGATTTCTGCTGTCGCGAGCCTCTATCATAGCTGCCTGCGTTTCCTTATTAGGGGTATTGTATGCCACATCCATCAAGATTGTTTCAACAAAATTGTTGAGACTGCGGTTGTTGTCGGCGGCCATCTGCTTCAGACGGTCGATAAGCTCCGAACGGAGTCGGAACATTGCCGGTCTACGATTTATTGCTGCTTCCATAGTGATATCATTAATATTGCAAATGTACATCATTTTTTACATTTCAACAAACTATCATACAAGAAAGTTCCTGAATTATGCAACAACGACACGCCCAAAACATAATCATAACCGTTCTAACGCCTGGTCTGATATTTCGCTTTTGAGCAAATCTTTAAGATTAATGGTATAAGACACACGCGCTTGGGCGGCTACCACTCCGGCCCCGGTTGACACATTGCTATACCCCCACACGGGGTCGACCATTCCTATCTCTCCCAGATCTCCCAATATGCCGTTTTCTACATTCCACTGATAGTTGCACCAGTTGTAGTAACTTTGCGATACACTGCTCAGAATGAGTATAAAGCCGCAGTCCAACATATCGTCGGTCAGCACCAGATCGCCATTGTCAATTATCTCAAAGAATGCGTTATTTAATCGGATATTCAATGTGTACTGCTTGCCCGAAAACTGGCGGTCTGTAAAAAAAGTAAATCCAAACGAGCTGCTCCCACTGATTTCATCAAGTCCCGATATATGTTCCGAAAAAATAGGATCAGATTCGTATAATAATTGCCCCGGATTGAATAATACTTGACTTTTATCCATATCATCATCGGTCTGCTCATTTTCAGGAAATCCCTTATATGAGAAATTATAGTAATTCTCTATGCCGGCAGGATCATGGACGGTTATTTTAGCCCTTAATCCTATCCAATAATAAAACTCGGTTTTATTCCAGTTCCAACTGCCTGTTATTTCGGCATCCCAGTTCACCAATTCGACCGGCGCGCTCACAGGCACAGTCACTTCAGCCTCGGCGGTGCCGTAGGTTGGGCTTTCTGCCACTATCCTTATCCTGTCGCACTCTTGGGGCAGATAGTCATCACCAACCTTGGTACCGTTGGCATAGATGCTCACCTCGGCATCGTGCACCTGATTATTGCGCGAGCCTTCTTCGTCGGTATACATCCATGTATGGGTCACCGAAACCTCTATAGGCTCTCCGGCTGTAATCAGCGAATTAAGACAAAGCACCGGTTTGGTATCCACATCAGGCATAAAAGCCTCGGTACAACCGGCAAAGATTAATGGAAACAACAGCAGGTATATTTTTCTCAGAATTCCCATGTGTATGATATTGAAGGAATTATTGGTAACATTTTTACTTTTTTGAAAACGGGCTGTGAGTCGAATACATAACCGTTGGGGGTAAGATACGACGTGTCTTTATAACCTCTTTTTATACCTACGACATTTAAATGGTTGTAGGCATTGTATAGCCCGAACGTCCAGTAACCTCGCGAGTTTCTGACAGTGCACGAGAGGTCAAGCCTGTGATAGAAAGGCAATTGATAGTTATTTACAGGGGCACGCAGAGGCGCTTCGGTTTCCACACGTCGGTCGCTGTCGTCAAATAGCGGACCTTCCCACACCTGGGACAGCAGAGTGAAACGGTTTCCCGAATGTCCGGTCCACGACGCGTTGAGCGACACCTTGGAGTTTATGTTCCAGTTGACAAGCACATTTATAGTGTGTCGGTTATCGAACCTTGCCGGGTAAGTGCGACCTCCGTTTTTATCAGCGAAAGTTCTGTCAGACCATGCCAGCGAGTATGATATATGACCGGTAAACTTGCCATACAGCTTCTCAAACTTAAAGTCCAAGCCCTTGGCCGTACCCTTTCCCTGAGTAAGGCGGGCATTCCACATCTCCAGGGGAGGCTTCAGATAATATTATCGCGATAATCAATCAAGTTGTGCATCCATTTATAATACCCCTCAACCGAGAGTGCAAAGGCACCGTTGTCGGTCTGCCAATAGGCTCCGGCGGATATTTTGTCGGCAGTCTGCGGTTTGAACTTACCGGTTACAGGAATCCATTGGTCGGTGGGCAGCGACAAATAGCTTTGGGTGAGCTGATGTACGTATTGAGCGGTACGGCTGTAGGCGGCCTTTATCGCAAGATTTTCAAGAGGGCGGTATCCAATGGACAAACGGGGCGATATTGCGTGTTTAGTCATTCCGTCGATATTGAACAGAGATGCGTGCACGCCTGCATTGAGTCTGAATTTATCAGATACCTTCCAGTCGTCTTCTATATAGGCGTTAAACTCATTTGCGCCATACGACCATGTTGAATCGCGCGACTCGGTACGCCGGTCGTCTACAACCGACAGGCGGGTGGTACGTGAAGGCAGAAAAGAATGCCGCACATAGTTGGCACCGAATCTTATGCGTGAATTGTCATCCGGTTGCCAGTCAAAGTCGCCGCGGAATATCCAGTCGTTTATATTATTGTCCGTATAATTCTTGTCTTCAGTAACAGTGACCGATGTTCCGTCAGAAACCTTATAAATATCGTGATGGCTCATTCTTGAGAAATATCGGGTATAAGCCGCTGTAAACTCGCTTGAAAGCGAAGGCTTGAAACGATAGTTAAGGCCGGCCTGCGCCACAAGATTGCCCCAGTGGTAATTATATTTTTCATTTTCTACCGAACCGTTGAAGTCGCCGTCAAAGTCTTCATCTTTAATTTGGGTCTTAAATAAGTCGTCTCCGAAATAAACGCTTACAAACCCCGAAGCCTTATCCGAAATACGATGCGACACTTTAGCATTAAGATCCATGAAGTAATAATGAAAATTGATCTTTTCATCCATCTTTGAATTGTAGACCGCCATAGCCGGAACAGAAAGCACATCGTACCATGAGCGGCGCAATCCCACCAGATATGATGTTTTGCGACCTATCGGCCCTGATATGTTGAAAGCTCCCGAGGTCAATCCAAGGCGAGCGGTGCCATGATGGCCTTCTGTGCCGCCGTTCTGAAGCCTTACATCCATGAACGACGACAGTCGGCCGTCATACTTGGCGGGCATTGATGATTTGAAGAAGTCGATATAGCGGATTATATCGGCGTTGAAAGCTGAAAACAGACCGGCAAAGTGATTTACGTGATACAAAGGCACGTTATCGAGCATATACAGGTTTTCGTCGGCATTACCTCCGTGTACATACATTCCGGCCATGCCCTCGGCGCCGGCTGTCACACCCGGTTGAGTGTGCAATGCCTTTATCACATCGGCCTCGCCAAAGAGTGCCGGAGTTTTGCGCACTTCTTCGGCCGTGACTTTCTTCGCTCCTATTTCGGCAGTCTCCACGGCCGGTGATTCAAGTCGCGACACCACAATAAGCTCTTGAAGCATATTTGGTTGCAGCACGGGTGCATTGGATATTGTTGCATGCGTTGACGACTGCGGTTTCCGCACTTTGGACCTTCCCTTTTTCTTCTTGAGTATTATATTGTTTCCTTTAATCTTGTATTCGATGGTTGTATTGGAAAACATTTCGCTGAGCACCCGTTTCAGAGGTTTGTTCTCGGCATTGACCGTTACTCGAATATCCTTCAACAAATCAGAAGAATACACAAAATTCTTACCGGTCTGTTCAACGATCGAGCGGAACACAGAGGCCGCCGGTTGGTCAACAGCACGAATGGTTACATTTTGTGCTGTCGCCAAATATGCAAGGCACAGTACGCCCAGCAATGATATAAGCAGACGTTTCATTCTTTAACTCGCATTTCTGTGTCGAGAATCTCGTTTATTGTAAGCACAAGGTCTACGGCATTGCCTTCGTAGTGCAGCGAAAGATAATATGTTTCGGCATTTTCAAGCACATTTATCACCTCCACGCCATATACTTCCCTTATCTTTGATATAACTACAGGGAGTGCAGTGTTTTCGAAGTCTATTACTTTAACCACCTCGGTAGGTGCTACCGGTTTGTTTGCGGTAATGACCGCAGGTTCAGCAACAACATCCGATTTATAATGCTTGTAAACCAAGGCCGCAGTTGCCGACAGGAAAACAGCACCGCTGATTGCAGCAGCCATACCATAGCGGCTCCACCATGACAAATTAGCTATACCAAGTCTTTTCCATGCCTTTCGGGAGTTGAAACTACCCCGGCGGTATCGCTTGGCTATGAATTCTATTTCCTTGTTGTTATCCATAGTTAAAAATCAATACCTACGCGGAATGAGAAGAAAGAGGCTGTTCCGTGTCCCGTACCTATCTTTTCCAGTATTCCCCAGTTGCCGTTAGCATGATTTTCATCGTAGTTCTTCACTTCATAGATATCCCATGAATATCCTTGCAAGGTATAACCTATGGCGATATTTATACCCATCTTACGATTCCAGCTGAAACGATAGCCTATTGACGGGGAGAAATATACGCCCCCTCCATGAGCTAAATTGTAGCCTAAGCGGAGATCGCCGAAGGGAGTGAATTTGCCAAACTTCAGGTCTGTACGACCCTGTGCAAACAGCGAGAGGATGTTGCTGTCTATCTTGGAGCAGTGCTCAAAGTCAATACCGGCACCTACAAACAGGCGAGGATTGAACTGATAACCATGCGAGGTTGAAATACCTGTATAGAATGATGATATGCGTGGAAAACCGGTGTAGCTTGCAGTAGTGCGATAACTGTTGCTCCAGTCAAGGAATCCGCGGTAGCCGCGTTCGGGTTGTTTGGCAAATGCTGTCAGCATGACAGCGAGCATCAATAATGTGAAGATTTTGCGTTTCATAAAGAAGTGTGATTATTGTTTCTATCCTTATGACGCAATGACGTACCAAAAGTCCTACCCCAATCAAAAAAAATTTACAAAAAAGGCAGGAAAAACGGTTTATGTCCGGTTGACAATGACTCTCTGAGCCGGGTGAATGCCTTGGTTAACTGGTTCCTTACGGTTTTTACGGAAATATCAAGTTCTTCTGCTATTTCAGCATTTGTAAGACCATCGCGCTTGCTCATCAGAAATATTTCACGACACTTTTCAGGAAGTTCGTCAATAGCCTTCCATATCATGGCATCTCTGAACGAGGTATCTATCACCTCCTCACATATTTCGGGTACCGAATCTATACTTTCGAGTTCTCTCTTGGTACGGAGGAAACTGACACAGCCGTTTTTCACACTGCGATATATGTAAGATTTGAAATTACCTATATCCGTACCCTCCGAAATAGTTTGCCAAGCCTTGATGAAAGTATCCTCCACTATATCCTCGGCATCATCGGTATCATCGACAATGCGCAGCGCATACATACCTAATGGCAAATACAGTTGTCTGAAATATGTCTCAAATTCTCTGATTGTCATAGTTATATATTGCAATTACTCTTACTTACTCTTATTTCCTCTTATAATGACGCAAAAGTACTAAAAAAGTCCTATCCGCATACACATGTTTTTACTAAAAAGAATAGGATAAAATGAAGATTTGAGAAGAATTGAGCATTTCAACTGACTGTCAGTAGGTTTGGGCATAGGTTGGCACAAGGTGGCACAGATGGGGAAGACAGGCTTTGGGAAGAATATGGAAACAGATGCACTTCCAAATCATTACCCGATATCGGATGCACTTTTAATACTAACGGTCTATATTTCTGCGTTCTGCGTAGGTTTACATTCTGCCCTTACAACTCCCATAAACTAATTTTGCACCAAACAAAAAGTAAGGATTATGAGGAGTACATTCAAGACCGTGTTCTACGTGAACGCAAGCAAAGAGAAGAACGGAGTTGTCCCCATCATGGGACGTGTGACCATCAACGGGACTATCGCACAGTTCAGTTGCAAGCAGACCATCCCAAAAGCACTTTGGGACGCAAAGGGAAACCGTGCCAAAGGCAAGAGCAAGGAGGCACAGGCGGTAAACTTCGCGTTGGACAACATCAAAGCGCAAATAGTGAAGCACTATCAGCGTCTTTCCGACCGTGAAGCCTGTGTGACCGCTGAAATGGTACGTAACGCTTATCAGGGCATAGGCACAGAATATGAGACCTTGTTACGTGCCTTTGACAAGGAGAACGCGGCTTTTGCCAAACGTGTGGGTAAAGACCGCTCCAAGCGCACATATCTGAAATACCTGACTGTCCGCAAGTATGTAGCCGAGTTTATCAGAAAGCAATATAAACGTGCCGACATAACGATGAACGAACTTACGGAGGACTTCATCCGCGACTATTGCCTGTACCTGCGCAACGAGGCAGGGCTTGCGCAATCTTCCGTGTGGATATACTCCATACCATTGAAACATATCGTCACCACGGCTCACTACAACGGAAAGATACCAAGAAACCCGTTTGCAATGTACCACGTTGACCCCGACCATAAGGAGCGCGGCTTTCTGACGGAGGAGGAACTTCAGGCATTGGGCGCAATCAAACTGGAAAATCCAAACTTCGCGCTGGCAAGGGACTTGTTCCTGTTCGGATGCTGGACGGGCATATCGTTCATAGACATCAAGAACCTCACGACTGACAATATCGTGGAAATGAACGGTGCGCAGTGGATTGTGTCGAAACGGCAAAAGACAGGTGTCCCGTTCCAAGTCAAGCTGATGGACATTCCGATGCAGATAATCAAGCGTTACGAGCCGTTCCGAAAAGACAAGAGGCTATTTAACATAGGCTCACTTGACATGGTAAACAAACGCATAAAGAACATAGCGAAGAAGTGCGGTATCGAGAAGCCGGTTTCCTTTCACCTCAGCCGGCACAGCTTCGCTGTCATGGCATTGAACTACGGTATGCCGATAGAAAGCGTGAGCAAGATACTCGGACATACGGACATCAAGACCACGCAAATTTATGCCAAGGTAACGAACACGAAACTAAACAGCGACATTTCCGCCTTTGAGAACAAAATAAGCGGACGTTTCGACATATAACCGCTTGATTATGGAACGGGGCATTATTACGATGAATGAGTACGGTAGAGTGACTATACCCACTTCTACAAATGTATGGATGACAGAGGCAGAGCTGTCCTCATTGTTGGGTACAATCGCCCCAACACTCCGTGCCGCCATCCGAGCCGTATATAAGAGTGGAGTGCTGAAACGACATGAGGCAGAACGGTATATCCGTTTGCCCGACGGCTACGGCATGGAAGTGTACGCCCTGCCTATGGTCGTGGCAATTGCATTCCGCATCAATACCCCATGTGCGGCAATGGTGCGCGATACCCTGCTGGAAAGGCTGTACGGGCGAAAAGAAAAACAAGTCCTGTGGGTGTCAATTGACAGACCGATGTGCGAGTGTTAGAGCGTGGGTACGTACCTACGTAAACAGCCCGAAGAAGCGAGAAAGGAATGCTTCTTCGGGCTTTCTTTTTGTTTTGCCGCACCTTTTCTTATGTGCTTTTCTGCATTTTCTTGTCAGTTTGTTACGATTGCGCCGTTCCGCTTCGTTTTGCGTATCAGAGTTTTATGCGTTGCATCATAACTTTGCACCCGATTGTTTAACCCGTTGCCGACACTGCTGTCGGCGACACAAAACCAAGCAAAGCCTATGGCAGAACAAGACGAATTCATCCGTGTGGGGACAACCCTCTACAAGATTGTTGACCAGCCGCTGATTGACGGGGGCTGTGTGAAGAAACGCATCGCATGGAACTCCGAGACCTTGCGGCAGGACTACGGCAAAGACCGCATGGCTACCGTGCCGAAGTATGACGGTTTCTGTACCGTCCCCGACCATGTGGGCTACAAGCCCGTTGTCGGAAAGTTCCTCAATCTCTATGAGCCGATAGGACACCGACCGCAGGAGGGCAGTTTCCCCTGCATCCGCTCGTTAGTGGAGCATATCTTCGGAGAGCAATACGAGTTGGGCATGGACTATCTGCAACTGCTTTACCTGCAACCTGTCCAGAAGCTGCCTATCCTGCTGTTGGTGTCCGAAGAACGGAACACGGGCAAAAGCACGTTCCTCAATTTCCTGAAAGCCATCTTCCAAGACAACGTGACGTTCAACACCAATGAGGACTTCCGCAGCCAGTTCAATTCCGATTGGGCAGGCAAGCTGCTCATCATGGTGGACGAGGTGCTGCTCAACCGCAGGGAGGACAGCGAACGGTTGAAGAACCTCAGCACCACACTTTCCTACAAGGTGGAGGCGAAAGGCAAAGACCGTAACGAAATCGGTTTCTTCGCCAAGTTTGTGTTGTGTTCCAACAACGAGCATCTGCCCGTCATCATAGATGCAGGCGAGACACGCTATTGGGTACGCAAGATAGGACGATTGCAGTGTGATGACACCGATTTCCTGCAAAAGCTGAAGGATGAAATCCCCGCTTTCCTGTACTTCCTTATCCATCGGGAATTATCAACGAAAAAAGAAAGCCGTATGTGGTTTGCCCGTACAACCGTCCGCGATAGCAGGTATAGCTTAAAAAAATAGCCGTCCGGATTTTGGGCGGCTATTTTTGTAAGGGT
>CAMTKF010000056.1 GCA_947072905.1 uncultured Bacteroidales bacterium | reverse complement strand
GCTTCGTTCCCGAAAGCGAGTGCAAAGTTACACCTTTTTTACTTACCCTCCAAATTTTTTAGCAACTTTTTTATGCTGAAAAACATGATTTTTTAACTCATTACTGATTATCAGGGAGTTATATTTTTGAGATTTTTTGGGGAATTTTGGGAGGAATGGGAGTTTTGGGATTTTTGGGTGATATGGGCTTTATGAATTTTTTTTCTTGCTACCGGAATAAACATACATTTTTTGCGGAATGTGGGTGTTTTTTATCCTATCCTACCCTTTATAAAATAAACAGTTTCTGAGAATGTTTACACAATATTCTTTTTGCACCTAATATTTTTTTCATTAACTTTGCGCTATACATATATTATATATAATGGCATTGCATAACAACATAGGCAAGTGGGGCGAAGATATTGCATGTGATATCTATCGCCGTAAGGGCTACACGGTAGTTGAACGCAATTGGCGAGCCGGTCATAATGAAATTGACATAATCGCCATAAAGGATACCAGGATAGTATTTGCAGAAGTCAAAACACGCACCGACGACTCGGTAGACCCGCTCGACGCCATCGACTCACGCAAAATAAACCGACTGACACGAGCCGCCGATGCCTACATTCAGAGCCACGACATCAAACAAGATGCCCAGTTTGATGTTTTCAGTATCAGTGGCAATGCCAATGACTACAAGATAGAACATATTGAGGACGCAATATTCCCGTCGCTCAAAACATATAGATAGAATACTAATATGAAAGAAAACATTAATACGCGCTTGAACGAATTGCGCGGACAGATGAAAGCCGCCGGAATCTCGGCAGTGATAGTGCCCCAGGCAGACCCCCACATGAGCGAATACCTCTCGCCCCACTGGCAGGCACGCCGCATGCTGAGCGGATTCACCGGTTCGGCCGGCGACCTGATTGTAACTCTTGATGCCGCATTGCTGTGGACAGACTCACGCTACTTCCTTCAGGCAGCCGACCAACTTGAAGGCACAGAAATAAAACTGATGAAAGACGGTCTGCCCGAAACTCCCTCGATTTCGCAATGGCTGACCACCACACTGCACGCCGGCGAAACTGTAGGAATCAACGGCATGGTATTCTCTGTAATCGACAAAGAAAACCTTGAGATGAGTCTCAATGCCCACGGCATCGCGCTCAACTCAGACTTCGACCCCATTGACGCCGTATGGACCGACCGCCCCGCATTGCCCGAATGCAAGGCCTTCGTGCACGACATCAAATATGCCGGCAAGCGAGCCCGCAACAAAATTGCCGCCGTACTCGCCAATGTAAAGAAACAGATGGCAGCATCCACCTTTATCTCGGCTCTCGACGAAATAGCATGGGTGCTGAACATACGCAGCAACGATGTTAAATACAATCCGGTAGTTACATCATTCCTGTATCTGTCGCCCGAAGAAAATGTACTCTTTATCGACGACGCCAAAGTTGACACTACCCTTGCCGAATATCTGAAGGCTGAGGGAGTGAAGACCGCCCCCTACTCTTCTGTAAAAGAATATCTGAAATCGCTTGCCGCCGATGCAAAAGTTCTGGTTGACAAGTCGCGTACATCGGCCGGCATAGTAGATGTTCTCGAAGCCAAGGCCGTGAAAGGCGCAAGTGCCATAGCCATGGACAAAGCCTGCAAGAATGACGTACAGCTCGAAGGTGTGCGCGCGGCCATGCACCGCGACGGCATAGCCATGGTAAAATCGCTGTGCGAGATTCAAGACCGTGTAGCTGCCGGCGACAAACTCACAGAAATGGACGTAGCCGAAATCCTGCGCAAATACCGCTCGGCCGGAGAATTATACTTCGATGAAAGCTTCGGCACAATCGCCGGATACGAAGCCCACGGTGCCATAGTACACTACGAGGCCGACGAAAACTCAAATTCGACCCTCGACAAGAAAGGCCTGCTCCTGATCGACTCGGGCGCACAATACCTCGACGGCACCACCGACATTACCCGCACCATAGCCCTGTCAGACGCTCCGACCGCTGAAGAAAAGCGCGACTTCACCCTGGTGATGAAAGGCCACATCGCACTCGGCTCGGCCATCTTCCCGCAGGGCACATGCGGCGCGCAGCTCGACGCACTTGCCCGCCAGTTCCTCTGGAAAGAAGGTCTCAGCTACCTGCACGGCACAGGCCACGGCGTAGGACATTTCCTCAATGTACACGAAGGTCCCCATAGCATCCGTCTGAACTACGTTCCCACCCCGCTCACTCCCGGAATGATCACATCAAACGAACCCGGGCTCTACAAAGAGAACGTACACGGCATACGCTGCGAGAACCTGGTGCTCACCGTACCGGCCATGACCACCGAATTCGGCAACTTCTACAAATTCGAGACATTGACCCTTTGCCCCTTCGATCTGTCGCTGTTTGACACCGAAATCATGACCAACCAGGAAATCGAATGGGTGAACGAATACCACCGACACGTGCGCGAAGCCCTTGCGCCCGCACTCGAAGGCCGTCCCCTGCAGTGGCTCAACGCTAATACCGAACCCCTCAAACTCCATACAATCACACTCTGATGGCACTGATAATTCCCGTAAGAGGATATACTCCCGAGATCGGAGCTGACAGCTTCCTTGCCGAAAACGCCACAATCGTGGGCGATGTAGTGATGGGCGAAAAGTGCAGCATCTGGTTTAACGCCGTGCTGCGCGGCGACGTAAATTCAATACGCATCGGCAACAACGTGAACGTGCAGGACGGCTCGGTGCTGCACACTCTCTACCAGAAATCCACCATCGAAATAGGCAATCACGTATCAATCGGTCACAATGTGACGATTCACGGCGCCAAAATCCACGACTATGCCCTCATAGGCATGGGCGCGGTGGTGATGGACGATGCCGAAGTAGGCGAAGGCGCCATAGTGGCCGCCGGCTCAGTAGTACTTTCGCGCACTAAAATCGGCGCCAACGAGCTGTGGGGCGGCACCCCGGCCAAATTCATCAAAATGGTAGACCCCGCACAGTCCAAGGAAATCAACCAGAAGATAGCCCACAACTATCTGCAGTACTCACGCTGGTACACCCATCCCGACGACCCCAACAATCTGCCTTAAATAAAAAGATTAGTGGTATAACCACGTATCTCAAATACTAAAAAATCAGGGTATGTCATCAATTTGACAAACCCTGATTTTTTATTTATTATATAATGTATTATCGGCGGGGGTCGATGTTGGGCAGGAACGATGCCGTGATACCGAGCAGCGGCAACAGCGCGCTTACTTTGAATATGTATTCGATGCTTGTGAGGTCGGCGAGCCAGCCAAAGAATGCCGAACCTATACCCCCAAGCCCGAACATCAGACCGAAGAACAATCCGGCCACCATGCCAACCTTGCCAGGTTTAAGCTCAGTGGCATATACCACTATGGCCGAGAATGCCGAGGCAATCACAAATCCTACCACTACCGAAAGGATAATGGTGAGCGTGAATCCAACGTATGGTAGCACAAGGGCAAAAGGTGCCGCGCCAAATATAGAGCCAAGTATCACATACTTACGGCCATATCTGTCGCCTACCCATCCGCCTACCACGGTGCCTACAGCCACAGCTCCGAGGAAGATAAACAGGCATATCTGCGATGTAGACACATCCACGCCAAACTTGTCGATAAGGAAGAAGGTGAAATAGCTGGTCATGCACGACAGATAGAAGTATTTTGAGAAAATCAGGACAATAAGGGTGATAAATGCCCATTTAATCTTGCGTTCCGAGAGCTTCACAACCGCCTCGCCGGTTTGCTTGAGCACCTTGGCGGCGGTATGAATGCGCTCGCGATACCACAGGCCCACCCAATATAATGTGGCCGCCGCCACCAGAGCAGCTATCGCAAACACCGAGATAGAGCCTTGTCCGAAAGGAATTACGATCAAAGCAGCCAGCAAGGGTCCTATGGCACTGCCTCCGTTGCCTCCTACCTGAAAAATCGACTGAGCAAGCCCCTTCTTGCCACCGGCTGCCATCTGAGCTATACGCGATGCCTCGGGATGGAATATGGATGAACCCCAACCTATTATACTAACCGACAGCAATATAAGCAGGAAAGTATTGGCAAACGACACAATCACCATTCCCGCAAAGGTAAACATCATGCCTATCGAGAGTGAGAACGGCATTGGGTGACGGTCGGCGTATCGGCCTACAAAGGGTTGCAGGATAGAGGCTGTCATCTGGTAGACAAGGGTAATGACGCCAATCTGCCCGAAGCTGAAGCCGTATTTCTCCTTCAGCAAGGGGTATATCGACGGAATAACCGACTGCATCATATCATTAAGCAGATGTGCGAAACTGATGGCTATCAGTATCGAGAACATGGTCTGTTCACGACTTCGTTCAACTGTTGAATCCATAAAAGACAGTGATTGGTTTTGAAGTATAAACACGAGCCCGTTGATAACAACGAACCCGTGTTTTTTATATATAAGTCTATCTTAGATCTTATTTTATCAGGTCGTGACCTGTCATTTCCTGCGGCTGGGGAACACCCATTATGTGCAGGATTGAAGGTGCCACGTCGGCAAGGATACCGTTTTCGGTTGTATGACCGGCCTCTTCGGTGACGTAAACGAAGGGAACGGGATTGAGCGAGTGGGCGGTGTTGGGAGTGCCGTCGGCATTCTCGGCGTGGTCAGCATTACCGTGGTCGGCGATGATGATAACTTCATAGTCGCCTGTGCCCTTGGCAGCTTCAACCACATCGTGCAGGCAAGAGTCGAGGGTCTCAACAGCCTTCTGTATAGCCTGGTAGATACCGGTGTGGCCCACCATGTCGCCGTTGGCAAAGTTTACGACGATAAAGTCGTACTTGTCGCTCTTGATAGCGTCGACGAGTTTGTCCTTAACCTCAAATGCGCTCATCTCGGGCTGCAGGTCGTAAGTAGCCACCTTGGGCGAGGGAACCAGGATACGGTCTTCGCCGGGGAATGCAGCCTCGCGACCGCCGTTGAAGAAGAAAGTAACGTGGGCATACTTCTCGGTTTCAGCGATATGAAGCTGATTCTTGCCGAGCTTGGAGAGGTATTCGGCAAGAGTATTGCTTACATCTTCCTTGTCGAAGAGGATGTGGACACCCTTGAACGAAGAGTCGTAGGGAGTCATGCAATAATACTGAAGGCCGGGGATTGTGTGCATTCCTTCTTCGGGCATATCGTGCTGGGTGAGAACCACGGTGAGCTCCTTGGCACGGTCGTTGCGGTAGTTGAAGAAAATCACTACATCGCCTTCCTTGATAGTACCGTCGAAGTTGGCGTTGTTTATGGGCTTGATGAATTCGTCGGTTACATCGTTGTCGTAGCTTTCCTGCATGGCGGCCACCATGTCCTTGGCTTGTTCGCCCTTGCCCTCAACGAGCAGGTCGTATGCCACCTTCACGCGGTCCCAGCGCTTGTCGCGGTCCATTGCGTAGTAGCGGCCGATGATAGAGGCTATCTGTCCGGCCGACTGTTCACAGTGATTCTGCAGCTGCTCTATGAAGCCCTTACCCGAACGGGGGTCAGTGTCGCGGCCATCCATGAAGCAGTGCAGGTAAACCTTCTGCAGCTCATATTTCTTGGCGATGTCGCAGAGAGCGAAGATGTGGTCGAGCGATGAATGAACGCCGCCGGTAGAGGTAAGGCCCATCAGGTGGAGGGCATGACCGGTCTTCTGAGCGTATTCATAAGCAGCCTTTACCTGAGGATTGTCGAGGATCGAGCCTGAAGCTATGGCCTTGTTGATCTTCACGAGATCCTGATAAACGATTCGGCCGGCACCGATATTAAGGTGGCCTACTTCAGAGTTACCCATCTGTCCGTCGGGCAGACCTACGGCCTCACCTCCGGCCTGAAGCTGCGAGTGGGGATAGGTTTTGAGCAGATAGTCCCAGTAAGGGGTGGGAGTATTATAGATGGCATCGTCGTGCTTGTGGTCGCCGATACCCCATCCGTCGAGGATGATAAGAAGTGCTTTTTTAGCCATTTTTTTAGATATTTGTTTATTTGTTTGATTTTTTGATATCGTTGAGTCTTTGCCTGCGGAGCCGTTCGCGCTTTTTTAGGTAAAAATGCAGCAGAATTATGATACCGAGGGTAATGACTATAGTAGCCACGTATTGAAACAGCGAAGTCTGTCCGGTGCGCAATCCGTCGAGCCCCAGACAGGCCATTACGGCGAGATATATAAGGAGAATAAGAGGTATTACAACCGGACGTGTTAATTTCATTCTTGCGTTTTTTGTGTTGGTTTCTTACGTGGTTTTCTTGTTTTCTTTGTTTCAGCCGAGGCTGTATTATCTTTGGGAGTTTTGGGAGCTTTGGGTGATTTGGGAGTCTTGGGCTTTTTTTCGGCCTTGGCTTTGGGTTCTGCGGTTGCGTCGGCCTTGGCAGCTTTGGCTTCCTTGCTTCGGGTGCGCGATGCCGGCTTGCGTTTTGCCGGTTTATCGGCTTTCTTCTCGTTTTCGGGTTCAGGTTTGCTCTCGGCAGCACGTGGAGCAGTCAACTGGTTGTTTTGCGCCGGATTAAGCTCTGAACGGTCAACTATATAAGGCGACTCGTCGGGATGAAAGTTGCCGGAGCGCAGGGTTCTGTACAGGTGCAGGCATGCCCAGGCATCAATAGCCGCATACTTCTGCTGCTGCTCCGATAATTCCGGAGCTTCCCAATTTGACAACCGTTGATTTTTTGAAATCTTTTCACCGAAAACGATGGCGTAAATCTTCTGTAGCGATATATCGTTGATATGGAAGTAACGCACATATTCCTGCAGATCTATGAATCCCTGCGGATCTATATCATCTACAAGACGTCGCATTACAGAGAAATCATCATGAACCGAAAGTCCTATCTTTATGATTTCAGGGTCTTCAAGAAATCTGCGCAAATGTTCTGATATACCGAGCTTGTTGATACGGAACAAAAAACAATGGTCGTCGGTAGACAGCTGCATCAGAGCGACTCCATGAATTCGGCCGCGATGAAACGAGGGCCTGGTCTCGGTGTCGAATCCTACCACCCTCGCACGCGTCAATTCTCGCAGAGCGACACGAGCCAGCTCCGGGGTATCAACCACGGTAATGCCTACAGGACAGTCTACTATGGGCATTTCGGCCACAGTTTCCTTGCTAATGGCTATTGTTTGGGTAAGAGTATTCATTTATCTTTATTAGAATGCAAGCTTTGCTATGTAACTGTTAGCTGTTGTTTTAATTGAAGTAGGTCCTGCGGGCCACGGCCTGACGCTCGCTGAACGACCGGCGGCACAAGGCATACTCTTATTTTTATTTCAGTGCAAAGTTACAAAAAAAATCTGTAACTTTGCCCTATGAATTATACAGTGCATGACAATTGGGATCGCCAACATTTATGGCACCCTTATACTTCTACGCTTGATCCGCTTCCCACCTATGTGGCCGAAAGCGCCGATGGAGCCGTTATCAAGCTCGCCGATGGCACGCAGCTTATCGACGGTATGTCATCGTGGTGGTGTGTTATCCACGGCTATAACAATCCGCGTCTCAACGCAGCCGCCAAAGCTCAGATTGATAAAATGAGCCATGTCATGTTTGGCGGGCTCACTCATCGTCCTGCAATTGAACTGGGGAAATTGCTGCTCGAAGCTGCACCCCCGTCTATGAATAACATTTTTTATGCCGATTCGGGTTCAGTTGCTGTAGAAGTTGCGATGAAAATGGCTGTCCAGGCTGCCATTTCGGCTTCAGGCGACCACAAAAAGAGCAATTTCGCCACAATCCGCTCGGGCTACCACGGCGACACATGGAATGCCATGAGCGTGTGCGACCCCGTCACAGGCATGCACGGAGCTTTTGGCCCGGCTTTGCCTGTAAGATATTTTGTGCCACAGCCGGCATCGAGATTCGACGGAGAGTGGGACGAAGAGGACATTCTGCCGGTAGAAGAACTGTTCAAAGAAAAAAGTCACGAAATAGCGGCATTCATACTCGAACCCGTAGTGCAGGGTGCCGGCGGCATGTGGTTTTACAATCCGGAGTATCTGCGCCGGCTCAGACAACTGTGCGATAAATACGGCATACTGCTGATTTTCGATGAAATAGCCACCGGATTCTGGCGCACCGGAAAACGCTTTGCCTGGGAATGGGCCGAGGTTGAACCCGACATAATGTGCATAGGCAAAGGCCTCACGGCCGGTTATCTTACATCCAGCGCAGTTCTGACTACCAAAAAGGTGGCCGACACCATCTCGCACGGCGAGGCCGGAGTGCTGATGCACGGTCCCACATTCATGGCCAACCCGCTGGCTTGCGCCATAGCCGTTGAATCGCTCAAGATGCTCAACGAGCAAGACATGGCCTCTATCGTAGCACATATCGAGGAAAAATTGAAAACAAACCTCGAGCCTGCCCGCAGCCTGCCCAACGTTGCAGACGTGCGCGTGCTCGGTACTATTGGCGTAATAGAGGTTGACCGCCCCGTGGATGTGGGTGAATTTCAGAAGCGATGCGTGGCACGCGGTGTATGGATACGCCCCTTCGGACGTAACGTGTATATAATGCCTTCATATATTTTCAGTGATGAACAACTCGACAAGCTTAGCACTGAGATGATCGAGCTTGTAAAGGAATTGCCTGAGTATGGACATTGAAGCAACACTCAGCGAGCTTGAAACCTCGGGCAACCTCCGCAGGATACCTGCTGAGGAGAGCGGCCGCATTGTTGACCTTTCGTCCAACGATTACCTTGGCGTAGCTGCCGACAAGGCCCTGCGTGAGCGTTTTTTCGCAGAGACCCCTGCCGAAAAACTTGTGATGAGTTCGTCGGCATCTCGCCTGCTCGGTGCTTGCCAAAAGCCCTACTCTGACTTCGAGGCCCAACTGTCGCACGACTATGGCCACGGACGCAGCGCCCTGCTGTTCAACAGCGGCTATCATGCCAATACCGGCCTGGTGAGCGCCATAGCCGACAAGTCGACGCTGATACTTGCCGACCGTCTGGTGCATGCTTCCATAATAGACGGTATCAAACTCTCGGGAGCGCCGTTTGCCAGATTTGCCCACAACGATTACGAACATCTCAAACGTCTGCTACAGACCAAAGCCGCCAACTATAATACAGTTCTGATTATTGTCGAGAGTGTTTACAGCATGGATGGCGATAGCGCAGACCTCAGGCAGATTGCAGAATTGAAAAAACTCCACCGCAATGCCCTGCTGTATGTAGATGAAGCTCACGCCGTCGGCATTCACGGACCGGGCGGTCTGGGCGAGACGGCACGGCTTGGCCTGACAGATGATGTGGATATTATCGTGGGTACACTCGGAAAAGCACTGGCCTCGATGGGCGCATACGCCATACTCACTCCGCGGCTGCGCGAATTCATGGTAAACAAAGCCCGGTCGCTGATATTCTCTACAGCATTGCCACCGGTACAGATATTATGGAGCCACTTTGTGTGGCGTCATATCACCGAAGCCGACAGCCTGCGCGATAAGCTCCGGCACCTCTCGGACTTGCTGGCCGGAGCTATTCCCGGCGGAGAACCGTCGCATATACGGCCTTTGATAACCGGCGATCCGGTGAAAGCTGTTCAACTGTCAAAGCAACTGCTGACCGACGGATTTAAAGTATTGCCCATACGCACACCTACAGTACCACCCGGCACCGAGCGTCTGAGATTCGTACTCAGCGCATCAATTGATGCCGCCGACATCCAAAGACTGTCAGGCGTATTACAAGGTCACCTTAACAAGCTCTATTAAAGTTCTCATGAACTACAGGATAACACACTCAGAAGGCTCATCGCGCCTTATCATAATCTTTGCCGGCTGGGGTATGGACGACAAGGTTTTCGACCATATCAGGCGCCCGGGCTACGATATTATGGTTATATGGGACTACCGCAATTTCTTCATCGACTGGAATTGCGTATCCGGCTATTCTGAAATCTGTATTCTGGCATGGTCGATGGGCGTATATGCCGCATCGCAGACCATACAGGCCATCGACAGCAAGATAACCAAGAAAATAGCCGTGGGCGGAACGCTGCAACCGGTAGACGACAGCTTTGGTATACCTGAAGCCATATATCACGGTACCCTGCAGGGGCTCAACGATGTCACCTTGAGCAAGTTCTTCCGCCGAATGTGTGCGACTCATGCCGACTTCGACCATTTCAAGGCTCATGCTCCCGGTCGCGGAGTCGACGAATTGAAAGAGGAACTTGCTGCCATAGGCGACAGGATTATCCTGAATACACCCGCCAACATAAGGTGGGATCTGGCCATCACAGGCAACGACGACCGTATATTCCCGCCCGAGAACCAACTGGCTGCCTGGCGCAAATGTAATGTGGCTGTAAGGCGTATGCCCGGCTGCGGCCATTATACCGACTTCCAGCAAATAATCAACCGGGAATTCATCGACAAAACCATGGTTGAGCAGCGGTTCAAAGCCGGCACTTCCACCTATGACGATAATGCAGCAGTACAGATAGATGTAATAGAACGCATTGACGAGAAGATACGCCAATACGGCATTGACCGGGCCTTGATGCAGGCACGCAACAATGTGCTTGAAGTAGGGTCGGGTTCAGGCCTGTTATCGCGCAAAGTCTCACGCTATATCAACGAGGCATGCTATACCATGTGGGACCTAGCGGCCCCTCTCCCGGCCAATCTGCCTATTGGACGCCGCTACAGATTCATCAACTGCGATGCCGAGTCTGAAATTAATAGCGTACCCGACGAGAGTGTAGACCATATAGTATCGGCCTCAACAGTACAATGGTTCAATTCGCCGGAAAACTTTCTGAAAAATTGCCACCGCATACTTCGCAAAGGCGGTTATGCAATAGTCTCTACATTCACACACGGCAATCTTCACCAGATATCAGATATTACGCGTCACGGCCTTCCGCTCATCACAGCCGAGGGTTGGAGCGATATGGCTGCGAGGTACTTCAACATACTTGACTGCACGGCTTACGAGCGCGACCTCGACTTTGACAATCCGCTTGATGCCCTCAGGCATCTCAAGCTCACCGGAGTGAATTCATTGGGAAGAGCTTCAGAAATAAGCCCACGCCAACTGATAGCGCGCATGCCCATGATGCTCGACGGCAAATATCATCTGACCTATAAACCTTTAATTCTGATTTTGCAAAAACAATGAATAATAAACTCACATTTTTCCTGACCGGTATTGACACTGACGCCGGCAAGACCTACGCCACGGCATTTCTCGCCAAGAAGTTTATGGACGAAGGATATTCGGTAATAACTCAGAAATTCATCCAGACCGGCTGCACTGACCAATCCGAGGATATTGTGGAACACCGCCGCCTGATGGGAATAGACCTGCAGCCCGAGGATATAGACCATACTACAGCTCCGATTATCTTCAAATATCCGGCATCGGCACAACTCGCGGCCCGGCTCGACGGCAAGGAAATAGACGTGACACTTATCGACCGTTCGCGCGAGATACTGTCGTCGCGCTACGATGTACTTATCATAGAGGGTGCCGGCGGCCTGATGGTTCCTTTCACCGACGACTTCCTCACCATAGACTATCCTGCCGGCCGCAATCTGCCCGTTGTGCTCGTCACAAACGGCATTCTCGGTTCGATAAACCACACCATACTGTCGCTCGAAGCCATCAAATCGCGCGGTCTGCAACTGCCGTATCTCATCTACAACCATCATTTTGACAATGACAAAGTGATAGCCGAAGACACCTTGGGATTTATCCGCAGATATATGTCAAAGCATTTCCCCGATACACAGATACTTGAATTACCTACCCTATAACAAAAAGAGCATCCGACGGATGCTCTTTTTGTTATATATTGATTGTGATTTATTCTATCAGAACAGGTAGGCTACCTTGAGTGTCCACTGACGCGAGCGGGCTGAGTAGTCATCAAGCAGCTTGGTGCGGCAAATGTAGGTCATGCCCCATGTATACGAGGCTGTCACCTGCCAGTTTCTGAAAAGCTCGGCACCTACACCTGCCACGAGTCCGAGGTCGCCACCCGAGCACTTGAACGCGCCGGCATTGCTGTGGCCCACCTGAATATCAAATTCAGGACCGCCGAATACTATAGGTGCGATTTTCTCTTCAAGACCGCCCAGACGGGTGTACTTGAAGCGGAGGTGCAGAGGTATGAGGATATTGTGAAGCATCACATGTTCATTTCCCCAACCATGCCACGACCAAATGGGCTTTTGGCCGAGATTCACCTTGGCGCTCTGCTGATTGTAAAGCAAACCGAGGTCGATACCTATGCCGATTCCGGGAAACATCATTTCGGCCTGAATACCGGCCATACCTCCGACCTGCTTGGAAACAGAGACTATATCCTGCTTGAAAATAAAATCGTTGAGGGTTACGCCTACTACGGGACCATATCGGAACTGAGCATTGCTCTTCACAGAAATCCCCATCAAGGAAGATATTACTATGATAATTGCTATAAGTTTTTTCATAAAGATATATTCACTTGGCTTTTGAGCCTATACGACCGACAAAGTTACGCCATTTTTCCCAATAATATTACCGCCGGCTACTTATTATTTGTTAAAATTCATAACAGTTAATAAAAAACCGTGCTGAATAAGCTTACATTCAGCACGGTTTTAGAGCTTGCTTAATATCAGTATTAAAGGTTTATTTAATCATAAGCTTGAAAACCTTGGAGTTTACACGTACTATGTAGATTCCTGAATCAAGGCCATCTACCCGTCCGTCTACTGAGTAGGCTACCGCAGCGCCATTGAGATTGTAGACAGTTGCCGCACCTCCTTCTACAAAGATTGTGTTGCCAACCACACTGACGTTTGCACCGTCGTCCACGGAATCGAAAATTCCGAGGGTGGAATCGCCCTCGATATTGTAGAAATATTTCCAGATACGGTCGGTCTTGTAGCTGTCTACTGAATAGTCGGGAACATATACTGTAGCAGACTTGTAAATACCGGAGCTGAATACATTATCCGATTCGAGCACGGGAGGCACAGGACGGTCAACAACAATCTTATTTATATAATTGCACGATTCAAATGCCTGTGCACCAATCGTCATAGCTGTTTCTGCTTCGCGGCTTTCAGCTGCATTTTCCTCACCTTCGATCGTGATGCTGAGAAGTGATTTGCATCCGTAGAAAGCTTGTTTACCTATATTGCGTACATACTTGCTGAACACAAGATGCTTGATATATGCGCAATCCTTGAACGCGCCGTCGGCAATGGCTGTCACCTTGTATTCCTCGCCATAAAGCTCGAATGATTCGGGTATCTCTATGGTTCCGCTGATGTTCTTGGCCGCAGAGATAATCATGCCTTCGCCAACACCGGTCGCTTCGAAGGTATAGGGCTTCTCTTCTTCCATCTCAACAATGGTACGGAACAGTTTCCAACCCTCGGCCTGCTCGTATGCGCCGCGGCATCCGTAGGGTACATAGAGCGGAACTATGTCGTAGTCATACTTGCCGAAGGGTGCGAATCCGTTTTCCATCTCCATTACCGGCGGTACGGGATTGTTGCATGATATACGCAACATGCCGTTGTGCGACGATGTGGCGGGATCGGATGAATCGGCGATGAACGCAAGTGCGCCCACGCTCTTAACGCCTCGGCCGAGCCATATTGTGATGAGTCCCGAGCAGTTGGCAAATGCCTCACGGCCTACGTTGACCACGTTGGAGGGAATATCCAGATATACAATACCGGTGCAACCGTTGAAGGCATTGTCGCCGATATTTTCAAGACTCGGATTGATGTTGAGACGTTCGATATTGGTATTGCCCATGAATGCTTCGGGACCCACGCTTATTGTACCGTCGATAATCGAATACATGCCTCCACGTTTTTTGATGGGATATTGCACAAGTGTGGAGGTGACTTTATTGTAGAGAACGCCGTCGTATGCAGCAAATGTGGTATTGCTGTAATTCACGTTGAACTCCGTGCAATTTTCAAGGCCGAAGAATGCACCACGGCCAATCTTATTAACGGTTATCGGCAGATTTACTGTCTCAAGCATAGTCTTTGCAAAGGCTATGCTGTCTATTTCCTCAATACCGTTGGGCATGTTGATGCTTGTAAGCTTGGCCTTGAGGAATGCCATGGGACCGATCTTCTTCACCGAATATGGCAAGTTGAAGTGCAGGTCGGCCGACATCTTGGCTTCGGGATAGCGGATAAGCTCTGTTTGGTTGAGGTTATAGAGCACGCCGTCGGAAGAGCTGAAATTCTTGTTGAATTCGGCTACAATTATTTCCCTAACCGATCCCGCGAAGTTGGGCATGGCTATTTCGGTAACGGTACGCGGTATGGTAACCGAGGTTGCACCGTCCTCGTCGGTAAAACAATTGGCTGCGATGCTTGCCACCGAGTAAGTCTGACCGTTGATTGTAGCAGTATTCGGAATAACCACCACACCCTTGTAGTTGCCGGGGATAACCTCGCAGGTCATATCAGAGGTAACGCGATACTGCAGGTCGTGAACCTCGGGTTCAAGTTCCACGATGGTCTTGAAGTTCTTCCAACCCTCGGCATTCAGATAAGCCGTGCGGCAACCATCCTTCACGTACAGTACGGCATTTTCATAATCGTAGGCATTGAACGACTCGTTCTCGCCCAAAGTCAATACCGGAGGCACCGGGCTGAGCGATGTCACCTTGGCAAGGCTACCTGGCGAGTCAACACTTCCGGTATCAAAGGCCGAAGCACCTATGGCGCTCACCTTCTGTCCCAGCGAAACGGTCTGTAGGGCAGAGCATCCGGCAAATGCTTCCTTGGCAATGTAGGTTACATTCTTGGGAATCTCGACTGAAGAAAGACCCGAGCAGCCATAGAACGCCCTTTCACCTACAGTAGTGAGGGTTGAGGGCAGCTGTATTCCTGTAAGGAGCTTGGCGCCGGCAAAAGCCATCTCGTCGATTTGCTGCACGACTTCGGGAACGATGAACAGCGACGATCTCTTACCTGCAGGATACTGGATGAAATGTACCATATCTCTGGTAAGAATGGCGCCGTTGAATACCATATAGTTAGGATTCTTTGTATCCATGCGTATTTCGGTACAGTTGTTCATATAGGCAAATGCCTGCTTGCCTATGCTTGTCACTGTTTCGGGGATGTACATCATGGTCACTTCAGCGTATTCAAAAGCATTGGCTTCGATTGTAGTGACTGTGTTGGTCAATGTCACCAGGCCAATCTTGCTGCCATAGAAAGCACCGCGACCTATTGTGGATACAGTTTCAGGAATCAGATATTTTTCGGCCACTCTACCGCCGGGATAACGCAGCAAGCTCTTTCCGTCCTTGCTGAATACCAGACCGTCAACCGATTTGTACACGGGATTTTGCTCGCTTACTGTTATGGTATCGACAGTATATGTGAAGTTCTGATAAAAGTCGATAGCTGTTACAGTCTTGGGAATAACTACAGAGGTGGCACCGTCGGGTGTGTTGAAAGCGCCGGCCTGAATACCTGTTACGGTATATGCAGTCCTGCCTATGATGGTCTTTTCGGGGATAACGATACTGCCTTTGTAATTACCGGCTATGACCTCGCAGGTTTTCAATGAGTCAGACAAGATGTGATATTTGAGTTTGCTTCCGTCGAGTCCTTCATCGTTGAAAAGGGTGTCGAGCACCACTTCCTGTGCATCGCCAAACTGTATGTCATCCACGCTCAATACACGCATGCTGTACACACCGTCGGTAAACGTGCTGTCTTCTTTGGTAGCGCCGAAGTTGAATTTGACTTCCTTGGTCTGCATAGCCTTGAGCGAAGGCAGGAATGTGTAGATTACCCTACTCTGTCCCAAAGAGTCACACAGAGCTACGTGCAGCGTATCTTCATACTGTTTCTCAGCCTTGTTGGTTATCGAGAAGCTGATAGGATTTAAGAGGAAAGGATTCATTATTTTCTCATATTTCCAATCGCTTACACGGATGTCTACCACATTGTCTTCGTTGCTGTAGCTCACCTTGCCGTCGGCTACAGTGGCATATACATAGGAAGTAGAGCCATACGGAACGTGGCGGAAGGGTGTCCAGTCTTCTTTTCCGACAAGGCGGTACACAAGGCTCACCTTATAATTGCCGTCGGGACAAGCGAGTGTGAAATTATCGGCTATTTGCCTTATTGATTCGCCCTTGGCAAGCTCAATAGTGACAAAGTCGGGAGCTATGTATTCCTGTTCGGTAGTGCGCGACACAAATTTCACACTTATCTCGAAGTTACCGTCAGACACACTGTTATTGATGAAATTTCCGCCGGAAGTCCTGAAAACAAAACCCTCGGTGGTCTCGGCAACAATCAGATTGCCCTGCGCCCACATTTCGGGTTGTTCGGCAGGGGTGGTATCATCCACAGGTTGAATACCTGTGATCATACGCTGATTGCTGTTATAACCATCGGTTTTATAATCAAGAGCCGACAGCAGGAAATAACCGTCGTTGTAACCGCTGTTACCCCAGTTGATATGGGCATATCCGTCGGCGTTCCAGCCATCGATAACAAATGCGCGGCTTCCGGTTGACGAATCTTCGCCGGTGAAATATACCGGGCGACCGGCTTCAAGTTCAGCCACTACGAGTTGATTGGCTTCTTCTGATGAATAATCTGCAAGCCTTACCTGCTTCATGGTAGCGGGGTTATAGGCAAAGTTCTCGGCAAATGCTGTAAGTGCATCGTATCCTGCAACATTCTGCATGCTGCCAAACTGCATACGTGTAGCCACGGCACAGTCGCGTATCAGCGTAGCTACGGCTTCAACCTGCTCTGAAGTATAGTTGGCCTCATACTCATCGAGCATGTTGGCCCAGTCGTAAACCGACTCGTCAAAGTCAACGCTTACAGTCTGCGGCTCTTCAAGAGTAGAACATTCATAGCTTACAGAGCCGCGGCCACGTTCGGGCCACGAGTAATGGCGCATAATCTGAGCCATTGCAGTAGCCACACTGCCGGCATTTGAGGGAATCTTGCCGTCGAGCGGGCAAAGGCTGCTGAATGGAATGCGGTCGCCCCACTTGGTGTTCAAAAGTGGTTCGATTACAGGATAAACGCTATCCTGACCGGCAGCACGCGATGAATATACAGCCGGGTGCTGCAATACCCATTCGCTCTGTCGATGATATTCGCCAAGCCAATATTTCAGATTATCGGGTAAATCGGTCATATCCAGCGTACCGGAATCAGAATACGCCAGAACGGCCGGCAAACGGTCGTCTGCACCTACAATCATAAAGCCGCTACGGGCTTTGTTAAATACATAAAAATAGTTTACGCCTTGATTTTGAGCTACGTATGCGAGTTTCAAGCCGGATTGGTCAATAGCTTTTTTTCCGGCGCGGGCATCCGCACGACCCACAAATCGTTCGGCCCTGGTCAAGGCTTCGCTTTCGCTTAGCTGACGACCTTCAGCCGGCATTCCGATAGCTGACAAGAGCAATGCTCCCGCCGAAAAGAGTATCTTAACGCTTTGTGACATGATTAAATAATTATTTTTTTGCAAAGATAACAAATTATCCCATAGCAACCTACCTATTTTTGAAATAATTTGATCACTATAAGTAATCAATGAAAAACGAGGCTGTCTAACAAGTTTAGGCAGCCTCTCTTTTGTGTGGTTCATCAACAAAAAAATAAGGCTTTCATGCTGAAAT
>CAMTKF010000055.1 GCA_947072905.1 uncultured Bacteroidales bacterium | reverse complement strand
TTGAGCCTCTTGTCGGATTCGAACCAACGACCCCGAGATTACAAATCACGTGCTCTGGCCAACTGAGCTAAAGAGGCAATCTTCAAGTTTCTCCTGCAAATCGTAGAACCGTTGATTCCCGTTTGCGGTTGCAAAGTTAAGCACTATTTTTGGACTGACAAAATATTTCGGCAAAAAAAATTCAATTTTTTCGCATTTTTTTATTCCATCACCAATTTCACATTATTAAATAATATAGTTCACCGGCTTCAATCCACTTTTTACAGGTTTTATTAGGCCATTGGCCGAATTTTTATTAACTTTGCATGGTCTTTTCCATATTTACGAAAGGCCGCTTCACGACATAAACCATCAATCGCATGCGAGAAACTAAGCGCGCCACCTTGATTTTGGAAGATGGCACCCGATTCGAAGGCCGTTCGTTCGGCTTTGAAGCCCCGACTGCCGGGGAAGTCGTCTTCAACACCGCTATGACGGGATATCCGGAAAGCTTAACCGACCCTTCCTACGAAGGACAAATCCTTGTAACCACATTCCCATTGCTCGGCAATTACGGAGTGCCACCCGAAGGCGGCTCTCCCGACTTGAGCGCTCACTTTGAGAGCTCACACATCCATTGCAAGGCTATCATAGCTCAGGACTATGCCTGGGAGCACTCCCACTGGCTGGCCGAGCGCAATCTTGCCGACTGGCTCAAACAAGAAAAAATCGTTGGCCTGTACGGCATCGACACCCGTGCCCTCACCAAACATCTGCGTCAGGGCGGCTCGATGCTCGGTAAGATTGTATTTGACGACGATAACGAAATCGACTTCTACGACCCCAACGCCGAAAACCTCATCGCCAAGACTTCGTGCACCGAGGTAAAGGAATACGGCGACGAAAACGGCAAACGCGTGGTCCTCGTAGACTGCGGCATCAAGCACAACATAATCCGTTGTCTGGCTGCACGCGGCGTGAGGGTGATACGTGTGCCTTGGGACTACGACTTCAACACCATCGACTACGACGGACTTTTCATTTCAAACGGCCCGGGCAACCCCGACTTTGCCGAGGCCACTGTAGCCCACCTGCGCGAAGCCCTCAAAAAAGGCAAACCCATCTGCGGTATCTGCATGGGCAACCAGCTGCTGGCCAAAGCCGCCGGCGCCAAGACCTACAAGCTCAAATACGGCCACCGCAGCCACAACCAGCCCGTGCGCCGCGCCAATACCAACCTGTGCTACATCACCTCGCAGAACCACGGTTTCGCAGTTGACTCGGCTACCCTGCCCGAAGACTGGGAACCCCTGTTCATCAACATGAACGACGGCACCAACGAGGGTATACGCCACAAGACTCTGCCCTACTTCTCGGCTCAGTTCCACCCCGAGGCGTCTTCGGGTCCGCGCGACACCGAATTCTTCTTCGACGAATTTGTAAACATGCTCTAACCTACCCTATTGCGACACATCAATCATGAACAAAGACGAATCAATCAAAAAAGTGCTGCTCTTAGGTAGTGGAGCGCTTAAAATCGGCGAAGCCGGCGAATTTGACTATTCAGGAGCCCAGGCTCTGAAAGCCATGAAGGAAGAAGGCATCTCAACGGTGCTCATCAACCCCAACATAGCCACCGTGCAGACCTCCGAAAGCTTTGCCGACAAGATTTACTTCCTGCCCGTGACTCCCGACTTCGTGGAACGCGTTATCGAAAAAGAACGCCCCGACGGCATACTGCTGGCTTTCGGCGGACAGACAGCCCTCAACTGCGGCGTGGAACTGTATCGCTCAGGCGTTCTCGAACGCTACGGCGTGAAGGTACTCGGCACACCGGTGCGTGCAATCATCGACACCGAAGACCGCGAGCTTTTCGTTGAAAAACTCGACCAGATAGACGTCAAGACCATCAAGAGCCGTGCCGCCGAAGACATCGACACAGCCCTCGAGATAGCCTCAGAGTTGGGATATCCCGTAATCGTGCGCGCAGCCTACGCTCTGGGCGGCCTCGGCAGCGGATTCTGCGACAATGCCGAAGAACTCAGCGCACTGGTAGAGAAGGCTCTCGCATTCTCGCCCCAGGTGCTCATCGAGAAGTCGCTCCGCGGTTGGAAAGAAGTGGAATACGAAGTGGTACGCGACCGTTTTGACAACTGTATCACAGTCTGCAACATGGAGAACTTCGACCCGCTGGGCATACACACCGGCGAAAGTATCGTTGTGGCTCCCTCGCAGACCCTGAGCAACGACGACTACCACTACCTGCGCTCGCTTGCAATCAAAATCATACGCCACATAGGTATCGTGGGCGAATGCAACGTGCAGTATGCCTACGACCCCCAGTCGATGGACTACCGCGTGATCGAGGTGAACGCCCGTCTGAGCCGTTCTTCGGCCCTTGCTTCAAAGGCCACCGGCTATCCCCTGGCATTCATCGCCGCCAAGCTCGGCCTGGGCTACGGACTCTTTGACCTCAAGAACTCTGTGACACAGTCTACATCGGCCTTCTTCGAACCCGCCCTCGACTACGTGGTGGTGAAAATGCCCCGCTGGGACCTCGGTAAGTTCCACGGCGTCAACCGCGAGATAGGCTCGTCGATGAAGTCGGTGGGCGAGGTAATGGCCATAGGCCGCACATTCGAGGAAGCCTTCCAGAAGGGCCTGCGCATGATAGGCCAGGGTATGCACGGATTTGTTGAAAACAAAGAAATCAAGATACCCGATATCGACCGCGCCCTGTCGGCTCCTACCGACAAGCGCGTCTTTGCCCTCGCAGCCGCCCTCACCCACGGCTACACCGTAGACCGCATACACGAACTCACCAAAATCGACCGCTGGTTCCTGTTCAAACTTCAGAACATAATGAACACTGCCCGCGAGCTCGAACAATACAACGAGATAGACAGCATACCCGCCGATCTCTTCCGCCAGGCCAAGCAGCAGGGCTTCAGCGACTTCCAGATAGCCCGCTCGGTGTTCAAGGACAATATGCCCCGCCCCGAGCAGTCGGCGCTGCAGGTGCGCGAGCGCCGCAAGGCCCTGGGCATTCTGCCCGTGGTGAAGCAGATCGACACTCTGGCCGCCGAATATCCGGCACTGACCAACTATCTGTATCTCACCTACAACGGCTCTGAGAACGATGTAGACTATCTGCACGACCACCGTTCGGTGATTGTACTGGGCTCAGGTGCCTACCGCATAGGCTCGTCGGTTGAATTCGACTGGTGCTCGGTAAACGCCCTGATGACCGTGAAACAGTCGGGCTGGCGCTCGGTGATGATCAACTACAACCCCGAGACCGTTTCCACCGACTACGATGCCTGCGACCGCCTGTACTTCGATGAACTCACCTTTGAACGCGTGATGGACATCATCGACCTCGAGCAGCCCCACGGCACCATACTGAGCGTGGGCGGACAGATTCCAAACAACCTTGCCACACGCCTCGACGACCAGGGCGTCAACATCCTGGGCACATCGGCCAAGTCAATCGACAACGCCGAAGACCGCCACAAATTCTCGGCCATGCTCGACCGCCTGAACATCGACCAGCCCCGCTGGCGCGAGCTCACCTCTATGGAAGACATCCACGAGTTTGTATCTGTTGTAGGATATCCCGTGCTGGTGCGTCCGTCGTACGTACTCTCGGGCGCAGCGATGAACGTATGCTCCAACTACGAGGAGCTTGTACGCTTCCTGCAGCTGGCCGCCAACGTGTCGAAACAGCATCCTGTTGTTGTCACCGAATTTATACAGGACGCCAAGGAAATCGAAATGGATGCCGTGGCTCAGAACGGAGAAATCAAAGCCTACGCCATCTCCGAACACATCGAGTATGCCGGTGTACACTCTGGCGACGCCACCATCCAGTTCCCGCCTCAGAAACTCTATGTAGAGACCATGCGCCGCATCAAGAAGGTAAGCTCGCAGATTGCCAAGGCACTCAACATCTCAGGCCCCTTCAACATCCAGTATCTGGCCAAGGACAACGACATCAAGGTAATCGAATGCAACCTGCGTGCATCGCGTTCATTCCCCTTCGTGTCAAAAGTGCTTAAGATCAACTTCATCGACCTCGCCACCCGCATCATGCTGGGCATGGACGTTGAGAAACCTGCCAAGAGCGCCTTCGACCTCGACTATGTAGGCATCAAGGCATCGCAGTTCTCATTCTCGCGTCTGCAAGGCGCCGACCCCGTGCTCGGTGTCGACATGGCTTCTACCGGCGAGGTAGGCTGTCTGGGCGAAATGACCTCCGAGGCCGTGCTCAAGTCGATGCTTTCGGTAGGACAGCGCATTCCCTCAAAGGGCGTGATGCTCTCGGCCGGCAAGGCCAAGCACAAGGCCGTGATGCTCGAATCGGCCCGTCTGCTCGACAGCCGCGGCTTCCACATCTACGCCACCGAAGGCACCCACCGCTTCCTTGCCGAAAACGGCGTGCGCTCCACACTGGTCTACAAGCCATCCGACACAGGCAAGCAGCCCCAGGCCCTCGACATACTCCACAGCCACGAGGCCGACATGGTGATAAACATACCCCGCGACCTCTCTTCAGACGAGCTTTCAAACGGCTACAAGATACGTCGCGCGGCAATCGACCTCAACATTCCGCTGCTTACCAACGTGCGTCTGGCCTCGGCCTTCATACGTGCATTCACATCGCTGTCGCCCGACTCGGTTGAAATCAAGTCGTGGGACGAATATTGATGCTTTTCCTAATACTTTCTTATATGAAAAAATTAATCACCTTCTCCCTCACCCTCGTGCTTGCACTGGCGGCATCAATGTGTGCTTTTGCCGGCAAATACGAGTACCGCACCGTGCCGGGCGACCCTCTGGACACGAAAATCTACACCCTGCCCAACGGGCTTAAGGTTTTCATGAGCGTCAACAAAGACGAACCCCGCATCCAGACATATATCGCTGTGCGTGTAGGCGGTAAGAACGACCCTGCCGAGACCACCGGCCTTGCCCACTACTTCGAGCACCTGATGTTCAAGGGCACCGAGCAGTTCGGCACCCAGGACTATGCCGCCGAAAAGCCCCTGCTCGACCGCATCGAACAGCTTTTCGAGACATACCGCCACACCACCGACTCGGTGGAACGCAAGAAAATCTATCGCGAAATCGACTCCATCAGCTATCAGGCTTCGCTCATCGCCATACCCAACGAGTACGACAAACTCATGGCTGCCATCGGTGCCAACGGCACCAATGCCTACACATCGCAGGATGTGACCTGCTACGTGGAAAACATTCCGTCGAATCAGATTGACAACTGGGCCCGCATACAGGCCGACCGCTTCAAGCACCCAGTGCTGCGCGGTTTCCACACCGAGCTCGAAACCATCTACGAGGAAAAGAACATGAGCCTTACCAACGACGGCCGCAAAATGGCCGAGGCCATGCTCGAAACCCTCTTCCCCAGCCATCCCTACGGCACTCAGACCGTACTCGGCACTCAGGAAAACCTCAAGAACCCCTCTATTACTAATGTGAAGAACTACCACAAGCAGTGGTATGTTCCCAACAATATGGCTATATGCCTTTCGGGTGACTTTGATCCTGACCAAATGGTTGACGTGATCACCAAGTACTTCGGCGACATGCAGCCCAACCCCAACCTGCCCGTGCTCCAAATCAAGCCCGAGGCTCCCATCACCTCGCCCATAAAGAGAGAAGTGATGGGTGTTGATGCCGAACGTCTGTATCTGGCATGGCGCATCCCCGCCGCCAAAGACCCCGACATGCTCGTATTTGAAGTACTCGGCGAGGTGCTCAACAACGGCAAGAGCGGCCTTATCGACGTTAACCTCAACAACTCGCAGAAGGTGCTCGGCGCCGGCTCAGGCAACTACTCGCTCGCCGACCAGGGCGCATACATCCTCATAGGTATGCCCAACCAGGGCCAGACACTCGACGAAGTACGCGACCTGCTGCTCGAGCAGGCCGACCTGCTGCGCAAGGGTCAGTTTGACGAAGAGCTCATCCCCGCCATTGTCAACAACCTCAAGCTCCGACTCCAGCAAACCTTCGAGAGCAACAACGGCCGTGCCGACATGTACGTTGACGCATTCGTCAACGGTGAAGACTGGGCCGAGAAGGTTGAAGACCTCAAACGCCTTGACAATATCACCAAGGACGATATAGTGCGCGTGGCCAACAAGTATCTCGGCCCCGACAACTATGCGGCCATCTACAAGCTGCAGGGCGAAGATACCTCTGTGGTGAAGATGCCCAAGCCCGAACTGACTCCCATAGCCATGAACCGCGACAAGTCTTCGGCTTTCCTCCGCGAGATTCAAGGCTCTGAGGTGGCTCCCATCGAACCGGTATTCCTCGACTTCGACAAGGATATCACCGTGCTCAAAGCCAAGCAAGGCATTCCGGTGCTCTACACCAAGAATACCACCAACGACCTCTCTACATTAATCTATGTATTCGAGACCGGCTCGCACTTCGACAAGCGTCTGGGCCTTGCATCAGGATACTTTGACCTCATCGGCACCAACGACAAGAGCTACGACGAGATTCAGGCCGAACTCTACAAACTGGCTTGCTCCGTAAACCTCTCTATCGGCGGCACACGTTCATACTTCGTAATAAGCGGTCTCAGCGAAAATCTGCCCAAGGCCGCCGCCATATTCGAAGACTGGCTTGCCAACGCCAAGGCCGACAAGGATGTATATGCACGCTATGTAGACCAGATAAAGCAGAGCCGCGCCAACAACAAGGCCAATCAGGCTGCAAACTTCTCGCGTCTGCGCCAGTACGTAACCTACGGTCCGCGCATGGCCAAGGAACTCAACTACAGCAATGAAGAACTTGCTAACCTCGACCCGCAGCAGTTTGTAGATGCCATCCACGACCTCGCCTCGCACGAGCAGGAAGTGATCTACTACGGCAATATGAGCGAGAACGAAGTGCTCGACCTCATCAACAATGTGCACGCCACCCCGGCCACTCTCAAGCCCGTGCCCACCGAGCAGGCTTATCCCGCCGTTACTCCCGAAGAAACCATCATATTCATCGCTCCCTACGATGCCAAGCAGCTCTACATGACCATGTTTGCCAACATGGGCGGCGAGTTTGACATCAACCGCGCTCCACTGGTTGAGATGTACAACGAATACTTCGGCGGCAGCATGAACTCGATTGTATTCCAGGAAATGCGCGAGAGCCGCTCGCTGGCTTACTCAGCCGGTGCATACCTGCTCGAACCCTCGCAGCTCAAGCGTCCATACAACTACATCACCACTATCGCCACTCAGAACGATAAGCTCAACGATGCAGTCAACGCCTTCCTGCTCATCATCAACGAAATGCCCGAAAGCTCCGACGCCTTCCAGATTGCCAAGCAGGCTCTAGACTCGCGCATGCGTTCAGACCGCGTGATCAAGGACAACAAGGCTTGGGCCTACATGGCTGCCAAGCGACTGGGTCTCAAAAACGAGGAACGCAAGGATGTTTACGAAAACATCAAAAAGCTCACCCTCGACGACGTAATCAAGTTCCAGAAAGAAAACGTGAAAGACCTGAAATACTACTACGGTATTCTCGGCGATCCCAAAGACCTTGACCTCGAAGCCCTCAAGAAGCACGGCCGCATAGTCATGCTCACCACCGAGGACATCTTCGGATATTGATTCCACCTCAATAATACCTAAGTAAAAAGCGACCTGTGGCGCATCGGCCACAGGTCGCTTTTGCGTTTAATTATAGTAAAATGATGTGAATAGCGCACTATTAACATATATTAACAATTGGGGGGGGGTAATTTGCAAGGTTTATAGTATATTTGCGAATCAATTAATAATCACTTTCTTATGAAAAAAATCTGCATGATTCTCATGGCGGTACTTACAGTAAGTGCCGTCTATGGCAAGACGCTTCGCATCAACAACCAAGCCGGCAACGCCGCCCCCTACGCCAGCGTGGATGCCGCTCTCGCCGATGCTGTTGACGGTGATGTCATAATCCTCGAAAAATCAACTGCTTCTTATGGCGAAGTAGTTTTGGAAAAAGCTGTGACATTGCAGGGCGAGGGCTACTTCCTTGATGTAAATACTCCCTCAAATGAAGGCTATGAGGCTTCTTGTGTTTACAGTATTAAAGTAAAAAGCCCGAATGTAAAAATCTCAAGCCTGTATGTATCTCAGGATGTGCTCATATACACTGACAAGGTTGTGGTAACCCGCTGCAATTTGCGTGGGGTTGAACTCAGAGGTGACTTTGCGACAGGTAAAATCCCATGCTCCGACTGCATCATACACCAGAACTACATCAGAAGTGGCATCGTAAGTAAAAGCTATCCCGATAAAGCGCACGAGATTCAAATAAGCAATAATATATTCAACAGCTCGGGCACGGATGAAATATACAATCTGACCAACTCCACCATAAGCCGTAATACTTTCTTCAGACAGTATGGTGCTATTACTTCAGTTAAAAATTCTACTGTTGAATACAATATAAACGGTACGCTCAATATGGGCGGCTCTGATTCAAGTACTCTGAGAAACAACGTGACTATAGACATACCGGCAAGTAGTTTCAACACAGACAAGGAATTGAACAATGCCGTACAAACAAGCGGTGTGAATGCCGGAGCATTCTCGGGAGATGACCCCTACGTGCTTTCGGGTATGCCGCGCGGTGTGCGTGTAACCGACCTTGATATGCCCCAATCGGTTGAACAGGGCAGCGACTTGCAGATAACAGTAAAGGTAGCAACCCGTCGTTAAACGTAGCCACTATGAAAAAACAACTGTTATTTCTACTGACGGCGCTGCTGTATGCCGTATGTGCATACGCAGCCGACGGCGACACCTTCTCTTACAAGGGTCTGAAGTACAAGGTTACCTCAGAAACTGAGAAAGAGGTGGAAGTGTCGGGCTACGAG
This sequence comes from uncultured Bacteroidales bacterium, assembly GCA_947072905.1. GTDB lineage: Bacteria > Bacteroidota > Bacteroidia > Bacteroidales > Muribaculaceae > CAG-873. The sequence continues at coordinate 8,879 of CAMTKF010000055.1, read as the reverse complement.
GGTTCTCCCGTCGAGCTAACCATCCCCTCTACCGCCCAATCCACCTCCGGCACATATACCGTAACGAGGATTGGTGACAGGGCGTTCGTAAGTTGTAAATCTTTAACATCTGTTACATTTCCGAAATCACTTGAAGTAATCGAAAGAGAGTGTTTTGATTTTACTCCATTAGAAAATATATATGTTGACCGCGAAAATCCTAACTTTTGTGATGTAGACGGCGTACTGTACAGCAAGGACCAGACAAAATTGATTCTTTATCCTTCTGCCAGAACTGAATTCAAAATTATAAATACAGTCACGGTTATTGGAGAGTCTTCATGTTATCGTTCATCTGCACAGAATGTTGTTATACCAAACTCAGTTATTAAAATTTGTTCCAGTGCTTTTTGGGGTTCAGATATGACTACTCTGATTCTGCCTAAATCATTAGAGGAAATAAGCGTTTGTGCATTTGAGTTTTGTCATAATTTAGTTAATCTTTCAACTATTCCGGCGTCTGTAAACAATATAGATCAATGTGCTTTAAGCGGTTGTAGCAGTCTTCAAAATATTAAAGTAGATAGCAATAATAAAAGATATTGCGATATTGATGGGGTTCTCTATTCAAAAGATAAAACTACTTTAAATACAGTTCCCGGAGGAAGAGAGGAATATATCTTCCCCTCGACAGTAACTCATATAAGAGACCGTGCTTTTGAGGGATGTAAAATTAGGACAATTGAAGTCCCTGAAGGTATAAAGTCTATACCTTCAAGCTGTTTTCAAATGTGCAATTTGCTTGAATATGTTAGTTTAAGTAAATCTATTACTACGATTGGTGCATACGTATTTGCTTATTGTGGCAAATTAAGTACAGTATACTCCTATAACCCAAATCCACCGGATGCTTTAAAACAAGCTTTTGATCTCAACTGTAATCTTGATGCCATCATCTACGTTCCCAAGGGTTCTAAAGCCAAGTATGCTGCTGCCGAGGGGTGGAATTATTTCCACGATTTTCGTGAAATGGAGGGTACTGAGCCCGAACTTCCCGAGGAACCGGAATTGGCTAAGATTGAATATTTTATTGACAAAGACCCGGGCTTTGGACGTGGAACTCAGTTTAAAACCTCCTCCTTGGAGAATATGATTGCCATACCGACCGGCGCGGTTAATCCCGGCGCACACCTGCTGTCAGTCCGCGCTTGCGATGCTGAGGGCAATTGGTCGGCTACGGTTACCAATCCGCTCTATGTACTTGAACCAATGGGTGTGAAAGCGGCCGAATATTTCGTTGACCACGACCCCGGTAAAGGTCATGCTACCAAGGTGACAGTCAACCAAGACGGCACTATAGCGTTTAGCGTATCTACAGCAGGACTCTCCACAGGCATTCACGAACTAACCTTGCGCGGTCTGCTGCCCAACGGTGAATGGCTTACACTCTTTGAAAATCCTTTTGTGGTTACGGAGCTTAACGGCGTAAACGACATAGCCTGGGCCGATGACATCAACATCTCGCGCCAAGGCTCACAAGTGAAGGTAAGCGGAAAAGAACTTGCCGCCGGCAAGTGTTGCGTAGAGATTTACGACCTTGGAGGCGTTCTACTTCTTCGCGATACCTCCGATGGTATCTCAGAAGAACTCACATATACACTTGACCGCACAAACGGTCCGGTAATCGTGAGGGTTGCAACACCCACCTCCCGTCGCACCAAAATTGCAAGATAAAAGCTATCAGCTTACCCCACTAAAAAAGCGACCTGCGGCGCATCGGCCACAGGTCGCTTTTTGTGTTGATAATAATTGTTATCTGAGTATGAATTTTCGGCCTTTTTGAATTACAACTCCTTTGTACGAGGGGTCGACCGGGCGGCCGAAGATGTCGTACATTCTTTCGTCTGCCGCGGCATCGTCATCGTAGACCGGAGCGGCAACGCCGAGGCTTGAGCCGTCGATATACGACTTCTCGCTCACGAAGAAGAGGGTCAGCCGAGCCGGCTTGCCCGATATGTTCTTGCTGTACGAATACTTGTATGCCTTGCCGGCCGCGGTGGTAATATCGGCATCCATCTTGAACAGCCCCGAGGTCTGATAGCTCACGCTCATCTTGACCAGCGAACCGTCCATGTCGGCCTTGAAGGTGTTCCAGTCGTAGTTGCTCGAACAGCCTGAGTTGCTTGCTGTGGTATTGTCCCAATTGTCGCAACGCACACCGAAGTATTCCTTATAGCCCGATGCGCCGTGTGTGGCGCTCGCACCGTATAGCGCCCAATTGTGCCAGTTTTCCTGCGCTGATGAATAATTGTAGAACTGAAACTCCATCTCCTCGCCCATAGCCAATTCGTAGTCGCTCTTGGAGAAGTTGCTCCACCACCCGGCCGTGAGGTCTTTGGTAGTGGATTCGGGATAGAAAAGCTGACGGTCGGCATCGTTTTTGCCACGGGTGGCGCGGGTCACGGGGCCAAAATCCATCTGATAGTCACCGCAGTTCCAGCGGGCCGACACCGATATGGCATGGCCATCGTCGGTGGGATTGAAAACACCCTCGGCCGACAGGGTCTCAGGCTCTGCCACACCGCTGGCCGCATTGCGAGCCTCGAAGGCTATCTCCACATTGTCTTCAACGGGCGCATCGCCCTTGATTTTAGTACCCTCGGGGCCGAAGGAATCGGTCAAGGCCTTATATTGTGCGGCCACGGCAGCCTTGGGTTGCAGCTTATAGAGCCATGCGGGCACTCCGCCGTCGCTAACCGCCGAGAAGCACACCGCGCCCATGTCGGTATATCCGTCGACATTCTGATTGAGGGCAACACCATGATAGGTAACGCCGCCTATGGTGAGGTCGACATACGATTTGCCCTCCTGCGTGAAGCTCCATGTGCCGGTGCGGTCGCCGCTCACCGTGCCGTCGGCTGCAAGAGTCACCTTAACGGGAGTGGCCTCGGCCATAGCCGAGTGATTCAGGCGATAGGGATGAATGAGCAGACTGTACACTCCGGCCACCTCATCGGCAGTGAAAAGCCGGCGCGAATCTATATCGGCCTGTCGGGTCTGCTTGCCGGTGAAGCGGAAGGGCGAGGCCACGAGCCAGCCGTTTTCGTTTACAAAGAGCTGACGGAAACGCACCTGATGTCCCTCGGTGCCGTTGTTGAAACGCGTGTGGTAAACTACAAAGGCATCGCCGTCCTCGTCCACGATGGCCGAATTATGGCCCTGGGCGCATTCGCCTGTGGTCATGCTGCCCCAGCCGTTCATGGCACCAATGAGCTTCATGCCCTTGTCGCTGCGGGCCGAGGGGCCATAGTTGAGCACGTATTGGGTGAAGCGGGCATTGTTGCCGGCAGCGTCAACAAAGGGGCCTTGGGGAGTTTCCGAGCGGAACACTCGCATTTCGTAGCCGCCGTTGGCTGTAAGTCCGCCGTAGGTGACAAACAGATAATAATAATTGCCTATCTTCTGAATGTAAGCACCCTCGCCCGACACGTAGGCACCCCCGGCTATCACCTTGCCGAAATAGGGGTCGCTGACATATCCGGTGTAGGTGGCGCCGTTTGGAGCGCGACCGGTGTAGCTCTCGAGGTCGTAGGTGCAGGTGTAGTCGCGCAGACCGGTATTCTTGTTGAGCTTCAGCATGAAAATACCGCCCGACCACGACCCGTAGGCCATCCACAGCTCGCCGTTGTCGTCGTAGAACACACACGGGTCGATGCAATTGGGCCACAGATTGCCCCAGGCGCTCGTATTGTATCGGGTGGGCAATGTGGACTGCTCGCCAAGCACCAGCTCAAGGTCGGTATCGTGATACGAAACACTCTTGCCCGAATATGTGCGGCCGTTGAAACCGCCGAAAACTATAGGTGCCTGATAAGTGAAGGGGCCCGCAGGCGAGTCGGATGTAAGCATCACTATCACCGACGCCCAGTAGTCGCCGTTAAGCGACAGATACATACACCATTTGCCCATGTCCTTGTTGTAAATAAGGTCGGGCGCCCATTGGTCGCCGGCAATCCACTGCGCCTCCGACACGGGTTTGCGGTCGCCCACAGTTATGCCGGCGTAAGTGGCGCAGAAAGCTCCGGCGTCAAACGAACCGAGTGTCTCGGTATAGGTCACACCGTCCCTCACCACCTGCACCGTATGCTCGGGCGACGATTTGAATGCCAGGTCGTATGAGGTGTTGTAAAGTTGGGAATTGCTCAAAGGATTGAGGTTAACCAAGTCAGTAGTCCGTCCCAGCCCCATGTGCGAGCCAACGATATAGAAATTCCTGTCAGACGGATTATACACTATTGACGGGTCGTGAATCGAAGCCCACTTGGCATCGCTTGCCGACGCCATACGCACCGCCTCATCAACCGGCAGCACAGACTGTGCATTAGCCATTCCGGCACAAATACACAACAACGAAAGCATTGATTTGATTTTCATAATAGATTCAGGTATTGGTCATAAACGTCATGTTATCCACTGCAAATATACACCATTTCCACCAACCGTACAACCAAATCAGTCTTTTCTATCATATTTTGCCGATTCTGTTATCGTTCTCAATTTTCATCCTTTGGATAAGAAATCTTAGTTCAACAATATCTATGGCATTGATGGTAATGTTATAACAACACGGCATCCGGAGGAAGCCATATTCCGGGATTTCAATTATAACTAATTTTAAAGAGTTTCTTATTGCCTTCAAAGGTACATTTTATCTTATAAGCCAATCCATTAAGTCCATTCAATCAATATGGACTAAATGGACAAGAAATTATTTGGTTAGGACATAAATTATCACGAATTTTGCCAAAGCAATACGGCTTCTTACTAAAAGTATTGTATAAAATATTGTAGTTGCGCAAATCGGTCGCAATATTTTTATAAATTTGTGAATTATTTACTCACCTGAAATAATCTTATTATAATAATGTTCTACACAATCGAATCAGATGAAAGATTAGCCGACAAGTTTCGTCTCAGGGTATACCAAAAAGAACACGGCCTGATGCAAGGCAACTTGTTTGCTAATAAGTTTCGCTATGAAGATTCACGTGGGGCTAAACGTTACTTACCTTACTTCCCAGGCGATGTTGTGCGTACACTCCGCGGAGAATATGGCCTTGACCATATTGGAGATGAATATCAAGTCCCGAGATTGAAAATAAAACCACTGATGGATCTTCTTGAGGAAATGCGAGCTATATGTAGAAATGAGCATGAATACAATCTTGACTCCAACTTCAATAATACGCTTGCATGGCTATTATGTAACATCACAGTTTACTTGGTTACTGTTGAAGATGAGGGTTGCGAGGTAACGGTAAATAATATCTTCGATGGAATAGAACAAAAAATCGTAGTCCCGGAGTCACTATCATTTGAAGAAGCCGGTTCTGATGCATTGGGCATGTATTTACCTGAAACAGGCTCAATCTTGCTGTGGGTGGATAAAATTTATGAACATCCCACAGCTCCCATATTATTTCAAACGGTATTACTTCACGAGTTGATTCACGCTATGTTTGATGTTGAAGACAAAGATTCCAAAAGTCAGAAGCAGGTAAATATTCCTGAAGAGGAAACTTATGACAACCTTTTGGTTCTGTATACCTATGCCATATCTAAACCCAACTCCGAGGAGTTTGAGATGGTTAGAGATTTTATCAAAAGACAACCTTCAATTTATAGAGCCGCCATCGCAAGGTATGATAAGGCCGTAAATGATCCTAATGGATGGCGTAATGTAAGGAAGGATATCACAGAAATGTTATTTAAGATAATATGAGCACACCTAACAATTCACAGCCCGCCCGTTTAATCAACGGTGGAAATCACGCGAAAGGATATAAAGTAAGATTTAACAAGATATTTGTCGACTCTGATTTAATACTAAATTTGATATCTAAATTCGGAGATAATATATATTCTTTAACCGCCGTATACAACGACAACACTAAATATTTTTCCATATGGAACGCTTCAGATTTAAATGCTTTAGTGCCTGCCGATTATCTTGACATTGCCTTTACAGCAAATAGCCATCCCGGTGAGATAATACAATGGATTAAAAAAACATATCCTAATATAGTTGAAACACTATTACTGACCACCGATTACAAGACAAAATCATATGTGATTGGTAGTGAAGATTTTTCTAATGCCAAGCTCAACCGTGTAGATCTTAGATGTCTTGCGGCTCCCTCTAAATTTTCTTTTATTGACAATCTATTTTCATTAAGAAGACCCTTCTTTGACTATCCAGAAAGCATATGGCCTATCACTTTGAATGATTGTAATGAGAGAATATCGAAAACCATTGCCAGGTTACACTGCTTCAATCCTGATATAAGTCAATGCCATTTTGATAAATACATGGATGACTCATACTTTAAAAACAATGGTTACGAATTGCTCGCCACTGATTTCAGAGAAATAAAGACCTCCGAAACAAATAAAGATCTTTTCATTTTTAGAATAGATGAATTCATAGATAACATAGGGTGGTACTTCTTTTCTTTTACTTGTACCGAGGGCTCTTTCAAGCATAAGTTTGCTGTGGTACCGGTATACTGTAGGGTTTGGCAAACCTCAGATTTATATAAACTATATATCATATATTATCATAAAGTTGAACCAATCTAATCTCAACCCTAAATTCTTTCTTTTTCAGGAAAATAATGGTTTGTGGGGCTGTAAAGATGCCACAGGCTCAGTGGTTGTTAAACCATCATACGAACTGCGCGAGGACAATGTCGGCAACGCTGTATTTGTATCGACTGAGGGATATGAGGTCTGCGAGTTTTCTGACAAAAACGGCTTTGAACTTATGGCTTGGGGCGAACCGTGGTGGTATGAAGCTGAGTTATACGCAACTTATACTGACGAAATACATAGCCTGATAGCGCCACTACTGAAAATGAATAATCTCGACTCGGAGCTTATGAGGCTTGCCGCCCTTGATGTGCGCGGTGAGCTGATTACCGAGCAGCAGATTGCCATACTCGACGACATAGATTTCTACTACCGCTGGATGCAGTTGGATGACGGGGAGGAAGACCGCGCCGAAAAAGAGTGGTTCACCGACCGACCGGTAAACCTTACCGCACAGCATCGTGTAGATCTGATGAAGCCGGTGATTGACAACATGCACCTGTCCTATCCTACCCGCCAGGCCATTGCCTGGGGTATATATCGGTTCAACTACCTCTTCAATGAGTACAATAAGCAAATGGACTAAATGGTTCTTGCTTCCATAATCCTTAGTTTATAACTTTGCAGCGTAATAATTTTAACATCGCAAGGTTATGATTTCAACACTTATTATTCTCTTGGCAATCGGTTCGATAGGAGCTGTTATTGTAGCTCTGTTCGGGCTGTTAGGCGAAATCCTTGATTTAGTCTTTGACGTGATAAGTGATTTCATCGACGATATAATCAGCTGATACGCACATGATAGATGAACATTATATAGATGAGGATGGCAACTACATTGATGATGAAGTCATTGATGAGTATGCCGACATCGAATTCGACGATGAAGATGTAGATGAAACAGCACCTCCCAAACCAAAATCAAAATACGAAGACTTTGTAGTGGGCTTTTGCATCATTCTTGCACTTATGCTCATTTTGACAGCATTCTTTCTGTTTTCTTTTAAAAACATAATCTTTGATTGATTTCTTATGACGCAACACGATATCATAAGCATTCATAAAGACGATGCTGAATTCCCCGGCTGCCTACGAGCTATAGGTGAGGATTGTCCCGATATAATATATTGTATGGGCAATCTCAAGCTGCTCAAAGAAAAAGCTGTGGCAGTTATCGGAGCACGCGCATGCAACCGCCGGGGGTACAACAAAGCTTACAACATTGCCGTTGACTATTCTAAACAAGGCTTTGTGATAGTCAGTGGGTTAGCTCTTGGATGCGACACTGCAGCCCATAGGGGAGCACTCGACACTAACGGTGGTACAATAGCGGTCGTAGCCACCGGTCTTGACCTCGTTCATCCTAAAGAAAACACAGCGTTACAGCAAGAGATTCTCGAAAAGGGAGGACTGATTATTTCAGAACAGCCTCCCGGCGTTAAGGCAAATCCTACCCATCTTATCGCCCGCAACAGATTGCAGGCGGCTTTGTCTGAAACAGTAATATTGGCTCAGTGTCCGGCTCATAGCGGTTCGCTCCATACCATGCGGTTTGCCCGACAGTACCACAAACATTGTCTTGCTGCCATATTTCCTAACCGCAACGAAGCTAATGCAGGGAACTTTAACCTTATTGAAGAAGGACTGGCAGGCGAAATTTAGAGCTTGTTTATGTTTTTTGAGCTGAATATATGAAGAAGATTATTGAAGAAATACAACATGGCGATTTCTCTAATTTGAACAAACTAAGTGAATCTCAACAGATTGAACTCATGAAAACATGGGATCGTTCAAGGTGGATCAAATATTGTATGCAAAATACAATTACAGAAGAAGAGGTTTTTAAACCAATTTTTAAATTGATTGAAAGTATTTATTAATGCACGCTGTTTGCGATTTACAATTGATTCATTATACCGATATATTAATGTATGATATAAGCAACATGTTTATTTAGCGTTATTGCCATATTTTTCCTCCCATTTTTTCAAGACTTTTTCTTTAACCAACTTTTTAAATTCATCTATTGACATTTCACCCTCTTGTGTGAAATAGTCATGCCATTGTTGACCTGTCCAGTGTGCTTGTTCAACGAGCAGTTCTGCTTCAGACATCATTTCAATCTTTTTAAAATTATTGTTTTTCATTTGAATCTTACTTTACTTAAAAAACGATGGGGCTGTCTAACAAGTTTAGGCAGCCTCTCTTTTGTGTGGTTCATCAACAAAAAAATAAGGCTTTCATGCTGAATT
>CAMTKF010000054.1 GCA_947072905.1 uncultured Bacteroidales bacterium | reverse complement strand
TTGAATGACGAATGTTTAATCAATTTTTTAACACTTTTTTCTTGCAAGAGTCCTAGATTTCCGGGTATGCACGCGCGCAGGCGCAGCCGTAGCGCAGGGCATGCCCGGAGAGTATATCACAACGAAAAGGCATCCGCAGGAAGCCGACGTTATAGGCCGGCTAACTTTCATAGACGGCTTTCTACGAATGCCTTTAATTTTTTATACGCTTACCGGGCATGCCCGCGCTTCGGTTACACCTACGCGCGTGCATACCGCGGTTACGATGAAACAGGCTTCCTTGGCGGAAGCCATATTCCGGGGAAGTAATGTTCCCAATAAGGAAACCGATGTTAAAGATTGGTGGTTTCCAACTTTAACATCGGCTTTCAGTGTATGCCTTTTAAGGCTTTTGATGCAATGTTTACTTCACTACCACATTCACAATCTTGCCGGGGACTACGATTACTTTTACCACGGTCTTGCCTTCGAGCCACTTGGCTGCGCTTTCGTGTTCGAGGGCCAGTTTCTGCACCTCGGGCGCGGGGGTCGAGGCTTCTACGGTGATGTTGAAGCGGGGCTTGCCGTTGAACGATACGGGATAGTTTACGGTGCTTTCTTTCAGATAGTCCTCGTTCCATTCGGGCCACTTGGCATCGCAGATGGTGGTGGTATTGCCTATGGCGCTGTGCCAGAGTTCTTCGGCCACGTGGGGTGCGAAGGGTGCGAGCACCACAAGAAGCTGCGACAGTACCGCACGCGAATGGCAGTTTTGCTTGGCCAGTTCGTTTACACAGATCATGAAGGCTGCTACCGAGGTGTTATATGAGAAGTTCTCAATGTCGGCTGTCACCTTCTTTATGAGGGTGTGGAGGGTCTTGAGGTTCTGTGCCGAGGGTTCTGAATCGTCTACAAGGCATGTGTCGCCCTTGTAGAAGAGGTTCCACAGCTTCTTGATGAAGCGGTTTACACCGTCGATACCGTTGGTGTCCCAAGGCTTTGACTGTTCGAGCGGGCCGAGGAACATCTCGTACAGGCGCAGGGTGTCGGCTCCGTAGCGCTCCACTATATCGTCGGGGTTGACTACGTTGAACATAGACTTCGACATCTTCTCAACTGCGTAGCCGCAGATGTACTTGCCATCTTCGAGGATGAATTCAGCATTCTCAAATTCAGGACGCCATTTCTTGAATTCCTCGGTGTTGAGAACGTCGTTGTTTACCAGGTCGATGTGCACGCGTATGGTCTGCACATCGTAGTTGTCTTTAAGTCCGTGGCTCACAAAGGTATTGGTGCCTTGCACGCGGTAAACAAACGAGGTGCGGCCCTGAATCATACCCTGGTTGATGAGTTTCTTGAAGGGTTCGTCTTCCACCACCTTGCCAAGGTCGTAGAGGAACTTGTTCCAGAAACGCGAGTAGATAAGGTGGCCTGTGGCATGCTCTGTACCGCCTATATATAGGTCAACCTGACGCCAATAGCCGTTGGCTTCCTCGCTCACAAGGGCCTCATCGTTGTGAGGATCCATATAGCGCAGATAGTAGGCAGACGAACCGGCAAAACCGGGCATGGTGTTGAGTTCGAGAGGATAGCCCTCGGCGGTGCACCAGTTCTCGGCGCGGCCCAGCGGGGGTTCACCGGTTTCGGTAGGACGGTATTCGCTGATTTCGGGCAACATCAGGGGCAGCTTGTCCATATCGAGCATGTGGGGAACGCCGTCCTTGTAGTACACGGGGAAGGGTTCGCCCCAGTAGCGCTGGCGGCTGAATATGGCATCGCGCAGGCGGTAGTTCACCTTTACGCGTCCAAGGCCTTTTTCCTCGATGAACTTCTTGGTGGTGGCTATGGCATCCTTCACGTCGAGTCCGTTGAGCTTGAGTTCGGGACCGTCGCTGTTTATCATCTTGCCTTCCTTGGCATCGAAGCTCTCCTCGCTCACGTCGGCACCCTCGATCAAGGGGATAACGGGCAGGTTGAATGCACGGGCAAAGGCATAGTCACGACTGTCGTGGGCGGGCACGGCCATAATGGCGCCTTTGCCGTAGCCGGCAAGCACGTAGTCGCTGACATAAATAGGAATATTCTTGCCGGTGAGGGGATTCACGGCATACGAGCCGGTGAATACACCGGTCATCTTCTTGTCTATCATGCGCTCGCGCTCGGTCTTGTGCTTTACGGTGGCCAGATATTCGTCTACGGCGGCCTTCTGCTCGGGAGTGGTCACCTGAGCAACATACGCGCTCTCGGGGGCGAGAACCATGAATGTGACACCGAAAATGGTGTCGGCGCGGGTGGTGAAAATCTCAAGGTCGAGGTCGCTGCCGGCAACTTTGAAGCGCATTTCAGCACCCTCGCTGCGGCCTATCCAGTTGCGCTGGGTTTCTTTGAGCGAGTCGGTCCAGTCTACCTTCTCAAGACCTTCGAGAAGGCGCTGTGCGTAGGCCGACACACGCAGACACCACTGATACATGAGTTTCTGCTCCACGGGATAACCGCCGCGCACGCTCAGACCGTCGCTCACCTCGTCGTTGGCAAGCACGGTGCCCAGCTGCGGACACCAGTTCACCATAGTGTTGCCCAGATAGGCTATGCGGTAGTTCATCAGAGTGTCGCTCTTCTGCTTTTCGTCCATGGCCTTCCACTGCTCGGCTGTGATGTCGAGTTCCTTGCCGCAGGCAGCCTTAAGTCCGGCGGTACCCTTGGCATCGAGGTGCTCTATGAGCTTGGCTATGGGCATGGCCTTGGCGGCCTCGGTGTCGTAGTAGTGGTTGAACATCTGTATGAACGCCCACTGGGTCCATTTGTAGTACGAGGGGTCGCATGTGCGTATCTCGCGGTTCCAGTCGTAGCAGAAGCCAATCTTGTCGAGCTGGCTGCGATAGCGGGCTATGTTGTCGTTGGTGGTCTTCTCGGGGTGCTGGCCGGTCTGAATGGCATATTGCTCGGCGGGCAGTCCGTAGGCGTCGTAGCCCATGGGGTGCAGCACGTTGAAGCCCTGCAGACGCTTGTAGCGCGAATATATGTCGGATGCGATGTAGCCTAAGGGATGTCCCACGTGGAGTCCGGCACCCGAGGGGTAGGGAAACATGTCAAGAACGTAGAACTTGGGACGTTCGCGGTCTATTTCGGTAGAGTAAGTCTTATCGTTTTTCCATTGCTGTTGCCAGCGCGATTCTATATCTTTATGATTGTATTCCATCGGAAGAATGTAATAATAATAAATAATTGTTACGACAATTGCAGCATTCGCTCAATAGGTTTGCGGGCGGCATCGGCCAACGAGGGGTCGATGTGTATTTCGGGCGATTCGTTGAGCAGACAGTCATACAGCTTCTCAAGGGTGTTGAGCTTCATGTACGAGCAGTCGTTGCAGCCGCAGGTGGTCGAATCGTCGGGCGGGGCGGGGATGAAGGTCTTGCCCGGACAGTCCTTCTGCATCTGGTGCAGAATGCCGCTCTCGGTAGCCACTATGAATTGGTCGGCATCACTCTCGGTGGCATATTTGAGCAGGGCGGCTGTGGAGCCTACTTTATCGGCCAGCAACACCACGGGGCGCTTGCACTCGGGATGCACCAGCACCTTGGCCTGCGGATACTGTTTCTTCAGTTCCACGATTTTCTCAACCGAGAATTTCTCATGCACATGGCATGCACCGTCCCACAGCAGCATGTTGCGTCCGGTCACCGAATTTATATAATTGCCCAGATTGCGGTCGGGGCCGAAGATAATCTTTTCGTCTTCGGGCAGTGAGTTGATGATCTTGTGAGCATTTCCCGAGGTAACGAGAATGTCGGTGAGAGCCTTCACGCCCACCGAAGTGTTGACGTACGACACCACCGTGTGGCCGGGATGCTCCTTGATGAATTTCTCATATTCGGGAGCAGGGCAGCTGTCGGCCAGCGAGCAGCCGGCCTCGAGGTCGGGGATGAGCACCTTCTTGTCGGGGCAGAGCAGCTTGGCGGTCTCGCCCATGAAGTGCACACCGCACACCACTATAATATTCACATCCTTCAAGGTGGCCGCATACTGAGCCATGGCCAGGGAGTCGCCGGTGTAGTCGGCTATATCCTGTATGGGCCCCTGCTGATAGTAATGAGCCAGAATCACCGCACCTTTTTTCTTTTTAAGGTCATTGATCTTTTGCTTCATTTCTTCTTGGGAGAAACGGCAGTTTTCAACATCCATTTTATTTTTCTTTTATATTTATGAAGAAAAAAATTTTTCTCTCTTAAAAACAAATAATAATAATAGGGTGTCAATTTGTTCAATAACTTTATGCCTTTAAATTTGCAAAAATGCCTTATTAAATTGCAGCTTCAGTTAATCAACATCTTATTAACAGCCTTTAATGCTGAATATCAGCTGATTCTAAACTTTATTAACACCATGTTTATAATGTGCAAAGTTAATAAAATTCTATGAATAAACAGAGGGTTTTATGTCAAAAACCACTATAATTACCCATTCAGAAAGTAGATAAAACCCCACCCCGGCAGTGTGTGCAGGCATCCTTACCCCCTGCCCCTCAGGTTTATCAACAGGTTTTCAACAGGTTTTAAACATACTTATTGACATGGCAAAACACCCCCTTTCCCCCACCCCGGCAGGCTCTGCCGCCATCCCATACCGCGTGAAAATACCGGCCACCCACCACACGCAAACAGTGTGGCGCGGAAGGCGCTGAAGGGTCGCAAGGATGATTCATGCCGTGCCATTATATGGTGCCTGGGTAGTGCAGGCTGTTGCCTTAAGGGTACAAAAAAACTGCGCCACGGGTGATGGCGCAGTTTTATGGTGGGGGAGTTTATTGATTACTTTTCAAAAGGTGTAGCTTGATACGCCTTTGAAGCCGGGCTTGCCGAAGTACTTCTCGACGTTGCCTTTGAGCACTACTTTCTGGCCGAGGTTTCCGGCGTTGTCGACGAGGTTGAGCGAGTTGCGTACTTCACCCGAGGGGAGCTGTACGGGCACGCACTTGGTCCAGTCTTTTTCGTTGGGCGAGTCGGCCACCAGAATGTTGGTTTTCTGAGTGAAGGGGGCAGCCCATTCAGAGGTTGAAGCGTTCCAGCTCTTATCGCTGATGGCACCCACGATGTAGCAGCTCAGATAAGCGTTCTGCATGGTGAAGTCGGTACCCTTGGCGATGATGTCGGCCACGGTGAAGGGTGATGCCTGCGAGCCGTCGCCGCTGCCGGGAGTGGGATCCGGATCGGGAGTGGGGGTAGTACCCGAGCCGCTGCCGGCTACGGTGATTGTACCGTTACCCGAGAGGGCGAGGTTACGGATTTCCCATGTGTCGGAGCCGCTGGTAGAACTGCCGTACTTGTAGGCGAGCTGAATCTTCTTGCCCGAGTAGTCGGCCAGGCTTATAGCGCCTGAGTTTGCAAAGGTCCATGCACCGGCGGTAGGCCATGTGGGAATGGTGAGCATTGTCCACTGAGATGCGCCTTCTACACGCACTGCGAATCCGCAGAGCGACTGCAGGGTGGTCTGGAACTTGGCTGCGTGTTCAAACTGAGCCGATACGCCGGTGGCGGCGGTGAGGTCGATCACGGGTGAGATGGCCCATGCTTCGGCTTCAACGGGACCGTTGTCGTAGGCCGAACCGTTGAGGTAGCCGGCTTCGTTGTATATCTTCCAGCTCCATACGGTGGCCGGGCCTTTGACAACCTTGAGTTCCCAGTTGTCGAGCGAATTTGCATTCTTGGGTTCGAGCAGAGTAACGCCCTGCGAGGGTTGGGGAGTGTCGCCGCCGCTCTGTCCGTCAAGTTTGTATTTTGAAGTGTTCTTGATACCGGGCAGTGTGTTGTACTTCATGATGTCGCCGAATACGCTCACCTTCTTGCCCAGCACGCCCTTGTTGTCAACGAGGTTGAGGGCCTTGCGGGGATCGGTGTTGGCCACGAGCTGAATACATACAGTCTGCGACTTGTTGTTGGCGTCGAGCTTGTCGGAGATAAGGATGTTGGCGGCCTGCGAGCCGTTGGCATCGAAGTGGGCTTCGTAGTCGGCATAGTAGCCTACGATGTAACCTTCAACCCATACGCCGCTCTTAACGGCTTCGGTAGTTGACGAGGGATTGAAAGCTATAACCTGGGCGCAGTTGAAGGGTTTGTCTTCAGTGCCGTCGCCCTGTTCGGGGCCGGGGGTGTCGCCACCCTTGCCTTCAATCTTGTATTCTGATGCAGTACCGTTGTTCTTGGTGATACCGAATGTGCCGAGTACCGATGCAAATGTACCCTTTACCATGATTTCCTTGCCGTAGTTGTCGGGGTTCTCGCGCAGGGCACCGTTTGTGCGCAGCGACGAGCCGGCGGGCAGTACCATTACCACACATTCGCTGATGTCCTTGGTGTCGGGGGTCTGACCGATTACCAGTGTGGTGTTGGTTTCGGGAGTTGCGGTCCATTCAATGTCGGCGTTGCTCTTTACTTCGCTAACTTCAGGAGCCACGGTACCTACCATGTAGCCCTTGACCCAACCGCTCTGGTTTTCGGAGTTAACCTGAAGGGCTATGGCCTTCTGTACGGTGTAGGGTTTCTGTTCAGAGCCTTCGGGCACGGTGGGATTGCCGAAGTTCATGAGCGAGGCTGCGTCGAGCAGGGTGAGCTGCCAGCCGCCGCTGTTTGCCAGATTGATGTAGTAACCGAGCAGGGCCACAACGTCGCCGCGGCCTTCGGGCAGGGTATTGTTCCAGAAGTTGGCGTAGCCCGATGTACGGATGTCGAGAGTGTTGCCTTCGGCATCCTTGATCTGCTGGGTAACACCGCTCGAGTGGTAGGTAGACAGGGTGGGAGTCTCGTTGTTTGGAACGAATTCAACGTTGTTGAATCGTACGAGCTGGCTCTGCCACTTCTGCAGTTCGGCGGGTGTGGTGCCGAGTTCGCTGAAGCTGTTTACCACGATGGTGTCAACGTTGGCATTTGAGGGCCAGCCGTTGAGCTCGGCATTGCGGCGGAAGAATTCGGGAGCCATGAACGAGGTTTCGTCACCGTTGATAGAGGTGTTGAAGCTGGGGAAGCCCACCTGGAACAGGCCACGGTACTTACCGGCATACAGACCGGTGAGGTCAATGACCATTTCCTGTCCGCGACGGTAGTTGAGGTAGAGGTTGTAAGAGTTGATGGAGAAGTTGAGGGCACCGGTTTCGTCCTGGAGCACTATGTACTTGAAGCAGTTGCCGGCGAAGTCAGACGACACCACATTACCCTTGATGACGATGTGCTGGCCGTCGGCCTTCTCGCCTATCTGGGTGCAGTAGTTGTTTGATTCCTCCCACAGCATCTGTTTCACTTCTGCAATGGTGGTATTGGCGGTAAGGGTGGCTACGGGAGCCTCGTTGGGATTGAAATCGTCGAAGTGGTCTTGACAAGATGTGAATCCCACCGTGGCAGCTGCCAAAGCCATCGCGCCTACGATGTATGATTTTATTGTTTTCATTGTTATTCGTTGGTGACTTTAATAGCTGATACAAGAACATTCTTCACTTCCCATGTGCCCGACGATGCGGCCGATGAGGTGTAGTGGAAACCAATCTGGAATTTCTTGCCTGAGTAGGGGGTGAGGTCTATGTCGCCCGAGTCTACGAAGTTCCAGTCTTTATTGGTTGAGAACTGCGGAATGTTGAGTATATTCCAGTCGTCGCTGCCTTCGACACACACGGCTACCGATACCTGTGTGGCGGGATCGGCATCAAACTTGTTGCAGCAGTGTGCGAAGGTGAGTTTGGCGTCGGTGAAGCCGTTGAGATCGATCATGGGCGAGATAAGCCATGAGTCGGAAGGCTTGGAGCTGCCGTTGGTAAAGGCTGAAGCCTTCATGTAGCCATACTGGGTGTCGGCGGTCCATACGTAGCTGAGGCCTTCGCCAATGAGTATGTTGTCGATGGTGAAGTCGCCCTGTCCCTTTGCGAAGCTTTCTTCGAGAATCTTGCGCAGGTTGGGGTCGGGTGCGCCCTCGCCGTCAAAGTCTATGAGGCCGTCGGTGTCGATGAGCAGCAGCTGCCATGAAGTGCGGTAGCACGAGAGTATACCAACAACGTCACCGTGGCCGAAGGGGAGGTCTTCGTAGGCAAAGTCGGCATACGAGCTGTTGTACACGATCATCGAGTTGCCTTCGTCGTCAACAATGTGGCGCGAGGTGGTGCTGCCGGTGGTGAAGGGTTCGCCGGCTTCCTGGAACTTGACGTTGTTGATACGGATGAGACGGCTCTGCCATTCGATCTGGCCTTCGCGTGAGCGGGCTACATCGTTGAGTGCGGCGATGGTGGTGAGAGTGGTGTCCATCTTGCCACCGAATTCTATAGAAGCGTGGGGGCGGAATTCGGGCATGGTAATGCGGTTGACGCCCGAGCCTTGCAGCACACCCAGCTGCATCATGCCGTTGTAGCGGCCTATGGCCAGGCCGGTGGTGTTTACGGCCATCTTCATGCCCTGGGGATATGCGCTCGATACGGCCGAGGTGTCTATGCCTATGCAGATGGCGCCGGTGGCATCCTGCAGATAGAGCGACTTATATATATTGCCGGGAGTGCACGACGATACCACGGTGCCTATGACTGTGGCGTTTTTGCCGTCGGCCAGAGTGGTGACTGTGGTGCCGTAGGTTTCGTTGTCCTGCCAGTAGAGTTCTTTGAGTTCCTTGATGGTGATGGTGGCCTCTGTGCCGGCGGGGAAGACGGGGACATCCATGGGCGGCTGTTCCCAATTGTCGGAACACGACTGCATGGCAGTCGCGCCGAGCAGCAGAGCCGAGATATATAGAGAAATCTTTTTCATGAGATTCTTAATGATTAAATTGTATTAGAAACGGATGCCTACGTTGAAGAACACGCGCACGCCCTGTGCGTAAGAGTAGCGGTTGGGGTACTTGTCGCGGTTCCAAGTCTTGGTGTCTATGCGGCCCTGCTGGTATGCATAGGTTACGACATCGCGGTTGTTGAGGATGTTGTTTACGTTGAGGTTGAAGTTAAGGCTCAGCGAGCGGTTGATGTACACCAGCTTACCTATGCTCACGTTGAGGGTGAAAGCATTCTTGAGCTTGTCCTGCTTGGTGAGTTCGGCTATCTTGGCCTGAAGTGCTTCGGGGTTGGGATATGCCTGCCACAGGTCGGCAAGGCTCTCGTGGTATGCGGGTGAGAGGTTAACGTATGCGTCGCCCTGATATGTGCCGTTGATACCGAAGAACCACTGGCCGGGAGCTGCCCAGTCAAGACCGAGGTTGCCGGCAAACTGTGGTGTTGAGCCTACGTAGTAGTTCTTAAGGTATACGGTCTGGGTCTGGTCTTCGTGGAGACCGTTCTCGTAGGTGTGGGTACCCTGAGGGTTGTTCTTGTACTGGAAGCGTGAGTATGTTCCGGCAAAAGTAGCTGTGAGCGAGGGTGTGAGTTTGTATGACATACCCAGTTCAACACCTTTATATACTTTCTTCACACCCGAGAGTATGAAGTAGGTGTAAGAGTTCACACGGTCGTCGTAGAAGCCGGTGCGTTCGATACCGTCGTCGCTCATTGTGCCGAATACGCTCAACGAACCGCGGAAGCGGCGGTAGTTCCATGTGTAGGTGAGGTCGGCCGAGAAGATGCGTTCGCTCTGAGCGCCTTCAACCACGTCGTTTTTCACGCGGGGCATCAGGTAGATGGCATCGGCCAGCGGGGCGCGGGTGCCGTATTCAAAGTGAGACGAGATGTAGTTGTGTCCGTCGGCCTTGTAGGTACCGCCGAGCTTGAAGCCAAGGTTGTCGAATACCTGCCACTTGCCCTTGCCGTAAGAGTTCTGGGGAGCGCGGCCGTTGCGCATGTGGCCTTCGCGCTGATACTGCGAGTGAGACACCTTAAGTGCGTAGTTCACATCCCAGCGGGGCAGGTTGATGGTGTTTTGCAGCCAAGCCTCGAAGTTGATGGCGTAGAGGTTGTAGTCGTAGCCAAACTTGTCGCCCTTGTAAACACGGTGGTTGTAGGGGTCGGGATAGTTGAAGTTGTTAACGAGGTTGTCGGGGGCGAGGGTGATGTCGCGGTCAGAGAAGGGGTCGATATCAACCCAGAATTCACCGCCGAGCAGGTCGCGGATGGTCTTGTAGTTGGCCGAGTTGGCGTATGCGGCCGATACACCGCCCTGCATGCTCAACCAGTCGTTTACACGGGTGTTGAGGTATGAGTTGAGCTTGACGTTGAATGTGGTGTTGATGCGGTTTTCGAGGATATAGCTTGCACCCTGCTGCATTGATTCGGGTACGTTTTCGTTAGCTATGTTGTTGAGTTCGTTCACCTGATAGAGGTTATCCCAGTTGATCTGCGAGAAGCTCTGGTCGTTTTTCCACAGCCAGGTGTAGTATTCGCTCTGGTCGGTGGGATCGCCGTCGTCGGTGAGGTAGTTTGAGGGCAGATAACGGTAGTAGGTGGGGTTGGGGTCGTTGGCCTTGTAGTACTGCAGGGCCGAACGGTTGTAGTAGTTATAAGATGTGGCTATGGCTGTGTTGAGGGTAGTGTTGCCCTTCTTGTAGAGCCAGTTGAGCATAACGGTGGGGTCGTATGTCTCGGTGATGCGCGATGCACGCTTTTTGCCCTGATACCAGCCCCAGTTGGGGTTGTAGAGGTTGTCGTCCATCAGGTCGTACACTTCCTGATATGTGGCACCGGCGGTTGCACGCTGTGTGGGGCCGCCCCATGCGGTTAGTACCAGCTGGTTGTTGGCGTTGAAGTATTTCTCAAGCGAGAGGAATATACCGCCCGAGTTGTAGAATGTACCGTCGATTACACCTTCCTTGGCATAGCGGCCTATGGCGCTTACGGTGTATGCCCATCCGTGCTTGTTGAGGCCCGATGCGTATGTCACCATACCGCGCAGCATGTAGTTTGAGTTGGTGTAGGCGGCCGAGCCGTTGAAACCGGTGGCGTAGAGGTCGGTGGTGGTGTTGTAGTTCACAGCGCCGCCGATGTCGCCGAAGCCGAAGTTATTGGCCGAGAGACCCACGCCGGTGGTCTTGTTGCGGAATGCGCGCGAGGTCATACCCATGAGCGACGAGAAGTTGAAACGGCCGCGTATCATGTCGTTCATCTTCACACCGTTTACGTACACGGCCTGATACTGGCTGTCGTAGCCGCGGTAGCGGTAGTACATGGGGCCGAAATTGTAAGAAGCGGTGTTGTAGAAGATATCGTCGTTAGAGCCGGTGAGGGCAGCGATGCTCTGCGAGTTTTCATCATCGTCTTCGAGCAGGTCTTCGTCATACACCATGTCCATTGCATCGCCGTAGTATGCATCGGTCGACAGGTTTTTAAGGCGGATGTTGCCTAACTGGTTTACTCCGGCGGCTGCGGCAACGTCAAAGCCAAGGCTTTCGTATCCGTCGCAGCTTATTACCAGGTAGTATTGACCGGGGGTGGTTTCAAGTTGGAAATCTCCGTTAAAGCCGGTGTTGGCCGATACTCCCTTGTCGCGGAGCATGACGGTGGCACCACTTACCGGACTTCCCGATTCACTATTAACCACAACACCGGTAAGCGTAGCGGTCTGCGCAAGAACCGGCAACACAGCCGATAGAAGCGCAAATAGAAACAGTTTTAGTCTCATGCGGTCAGTTTTTTATTTATAATTATTGTTCCTTGAGTTTTATTGGGTATTTTTTAGGTAGTAGAAAGATAGTTTTTTTCGAACCTCAAAAATAAGCTTTAAATTTTGATAGCCAAAGCTTATTTTGAATTATTAACATAATTTAGCTTCTGCCCGTCTGTTATCCTGTTCCTATTTTGGTATACAGTCTGCTGCGGAATCTTTTTAACGCAAAAATATGATTTTTTATTGCTTTGGTGACAACTTTTTTAAATATTATTCGTATCTTTGACAGCTTGATGAATTTTATCAGAATGCACGAATTAATTTTTTAACACATATATAATATATAGTTTCGCCTGAGGCGGTATTAAATTATAAACAGCTCTTAAACCTAACACCCTACCCCTACTATGTTCAAAAGATTGCTCCTCTCAGCATTGATCGCTATATGCGGCATGAGTTTTGCCTTTGCACAAGTGCAAGTGGCCGGCATAGCTTTCTATAATCTTGAAAACCTCTTCGACACCATCCCCAACAATCCGCTGGGTCGTGACCTGGAGTATACCCCAAATGGCAAGAACCAGTGGGACAGCCGCAAATACAATAATAAGATTGAAAAGCTGTCTTACGCCATATCGCAGCTCACCACCAAGACCACTCCCAACGGCCCCGCCATCATAGGCGTGAGCGAAATAGAGAACCGCTCGGTGCTCGAAGACCTCGTTGCGGCTCCCGCTCTCAAGCCCTGGAACCTGCAGATATGCCACCACGATTCACCCGACAAGCGCGGTGTCGACGTTGGCCTGCTCTACAATCCCCGCTACTTCAAACTCGAAAACGTTACAAATCACCGCCTTACAGCCGTGCCCTTCGCCACCCGCGACCAGATGTGTGTAGTAGGTCAGCTCATGGGCGAGCGTATTGCAGTGATTGTAAACCACTGGCCCTCGCGTTTGGGTGGTCAGGAAAAATCATCGCCCTCGCGCGAGGCTGCTGCCGAGCTGTGCCTTGAAATTGCCGACTCGCTGTGGCGCGTCGACCCCAACATCGGCGTTATCATCATGGGTGACCTCAACGACGATCCTCAGGACAAATCATGCGCCAAGGTGCTCGGTGCCACCAAGGAACCCGGCGGCGTGAAGGAACATCAGTTCTTCAACCCCGCATGGAAGATGCTCGACAAGGGCATAGGCACTCTGGCCTACAAGAGCTCATGGAACCTTTTCGACCAGATCATCCTTTCGGGTAACCTCGTGAATACCAACGATAAACAGTGGCATTACCAGCGCTTTGTGGTGCACAACCACGAATTCCTGCGCGATACCGAAGGCGCACGCCAGGGCTATCCCAAGCGTACATTTGCATCGGGCTCGTATCTCAACGGATATTCCGACCACTTCCCCACCGAGGTTATTCTGGTGCGTAAGGTAGAGCGCAAGTAAGCCGGCTCCCTACCCTACCCCGCACTTCAAACAAGGATTTTTTACTTTTTAAACCAATTATAAGCTTATGAAAAAACTATTACTCACACTCGCATGCGTGACTGCCTTCGGTTTTGCTCAGGCCGAAGAAGTTACTCTCGACTGCACCAACCCCGAATCTCTCGGCGTTGCAAAAGCTGCTCCCGGCGAAGCCACTGTAGCATCTGAATTCGGAACAGGCAACATCAAGGTTACCGTAGTACAGGGTGCTGACATCCAGCAGAATCAGGAACTCCGTTTCTTCACCAGTGCCGCCGGTTCTGTAGACTTCCGTACATCTGCCAAGGGCGGTGCCAAGGGTCATACCTTCACCATCGCTACAGTTAACGGCCAGAATATCACCTCTATCAACTTTGATGCAAAGGCAAACAGCTTTAATGTAACAGCTGCTCCCGGTGAACTCTCAGGAAATGACTGGAGCGGAGATGCCGCTTCTGTAACATTCACCACCACCGGTGCTGTGAATATCTATAAGATTGTAGTAAACTATGGTGGCGCTGCCGACACCCGCAAGCCTGCCGGCCTCGCTTTCCCCCAGGAAAAATACACCGTAGTTATGGGCGAAGCTTTCACAGCTCCCACCCTTACCAAGGAAACTACAGCTGCCGTTACCTACAGCTCTGACGCTGAAGCTGTTGCTACTGTTGATGCCGCTACCGGCGCCGTTACCATCGTAGGCGTAGGTACTGCCCGCATCACAGCTACAGCCGCTGCCAACGACGAATACAAGGAAGGCACTGCTTCTTACCTCCTCACCGTTGAATCTGCCGCTCAGGCCAACGCTATCTACAGCGGTCTTGCCAAGAATGCCGACGACTGGACTATCGACAACGGCACTCTTCCCGAAGGTCTCACATACGTATGGACTTGGGATGCTTCATACAGCTATCTGAAGGCTTCTGCTCACAAGGGCAGCGATGACTTTACAACATCTGCTACAGTTACTTCACCCGAAATCGACCTCACCGGCTGCACAGGCGTTGAACTTCAGTTCGAACAGGTAGGTAACTTCTTCAAAGGCAACATGCAGAACGACGTCAAGGTACTCGTAAGCGCTAACGGCGGTGCATTCGAAGCACTCACCGTAGCTCCCTGGCCCGAAGTTGACGCCTGGAAGCCTTGGGTTACTTCAAAGGCTTCTCTCGCTGCATACGAAGGCAAGAAGATCAAAGTACAGTTCCTCTACACTTCTACAACCGAACGCGCAGGTACTTGGGAAATCAAGAACTTCATCGTAAGCGGCAACAAGAGCCAGGGTGTGACTGACGTAGAAGCTGCTGAAGACGCTCCCGCCGTTTACTACAACCTGCAGGGTGTACGCGTTGAAAACCCCGAAAACGGCCTTTACATCAAGGTTCAGGGCAACAAGACCACCAAGGTTTACGTAAAATAAAAAATACCGTTACGGTAAATAAACCCCCTTAAAAAAATAGGGCTATACTATTGAGTGTAAATAGTATGGCCCTATTAATTTTTTGTGTTCAACATAGTGTCGGGTGCGTCGGTCTCGGTGTGGATGCGCTCGCGCGGAATGTCGGGATAGCGCTCTATATGCTCGGCGCGCATCGACAGGTCTATGCCGGCATCGAGCAGCTGACGGGCCAGCTCGGGCTTCTTTCTGAAACCGTGTACTATCCACATACCCGGGGTCGGCCGATGACGGCGTGCAGCGGCCAGCAGCATGTCGTAGGCGCGCACGCAGTGGATGATGAGGGGCTTCCCTACCCTGCGGGCCAGACGTGCCTGAAAATCAAATACAGCGGCCTGACAGGCCGGGTCGCCGCCACGCATGCGGTCGAATCCTGCCTCGCCTATGGCCACCACGCGGCTGTCGCAGGCCATGGCCACCAGTTGTTTGAGTGTCGACAGCTTGATCTCTGCCGCAGTGTCCCACGGATGTATGCCCACGCTGTAGGTGCCTCCGGGCAGCATAGGGGTGCCGGGAGTGATGTTGACCACGGTATCGCCCGACAGCTGCCGCGAGCGGTCGTGGCTGTGTATATCGGTGTATTTGCTCAGTATATGGGTCATGGTACGGGGTCGTATCCGCTGCCTCCCCACGGATGGCAGCGCAGCAGTCGTCTGGCTGTGAGGTAAATACCCTTCACGGGGCCGTGCTTGCGCAGGGCTTCAAGGGCATATTGGCTGCACGTGGGGGTAAACCGGCACGATGGCGGAAACATAGGCGAGATACATGCCCGGTAGAAGTAGATGGGCAGCGAGAGTACGAAGCTAAGAGCCTTTGACAGCATCGCTATCCTGAATTTTTGTAAGCAGACGGTGCATGGCACGCTCTACGGCTGCATAGTCGCGCAGTTTGTCGGCCACGTAGATAAAGGCCACATCAAGGCGCACACCCTGCGGCATGGGGAATTCGGGTCGGGCCAGGCGGTATGATTCGCGTATGCGGCGGCGCATGGTCACGCGGTCTACGGCGTGGTGCAGCCGCTTCTTGGGAACTGACACCACAAAGGCTATGGGCGCATCGCTCTTGCGCGACGGATTATTGCGCCACACAGCCCTGAGCGGATAGCACAGGGCCGCCTCTACCCCTGCGTGGCGTGCGAACAGCTGTTCTATGGCAACGGGCGAGCATAATTTCTCTTTTTTATATAAGCGCAGACCTTTCATATTTACAAGGAGCACAGTATTCCATTTGGATATGTTATACTGTGCTCCCGCTTTTTCTTTATGTTCTACAGATGTTTAAACAGCCTGATCCTGCATTTTGTCGATGCGCGGATTGTGTTCGGCCAGATAGCTGTCTATGGCAGCGGTCATCGAGGGGAATTTGGGCGACGGAGCTTCGATATCCACGCGCAGGCCGGCATCCTTGGCGGCTTGGGTGGTCGAGGGGCCGAAGGTGGCTATGGCTATCTCGCCCTGCTCGAAGTTGGGGAAGTTCTTCAGCAGCGAGTCTATACCCTGGGGTGAGAAGAATACGAGCATGTCGTAGTCCAGAGGTTCGTCAGGACCGAAGTCGTTGCTCACTGTGCGGTACATCACCGCGCGGTCATACTTAATTTTGTCGCCGAGAACCTCGCTCTCGTTGCCGTTGTTCACGTCTGATACGGCCAGCATGTACTTCTCGTCCTTGTGCTTGAGCATATAGGGTAGCAGGTCGGCGAGCTTGCCTGTAGGAGAGTTGAATATCTTGCGCTTGCGGTATACAATATACTTCTGAAGGTATTTGCCTATGGTCTCAGAGGTACAGAAATACTTCTGGGTATCGGGTACAGTATAGCGGATTTCCTCGCACAGACGGAAGAAATGATCTATAGCTGTCTTAGCCGTAAAAATGATAGCTGTATGTTCGGGAATCGACACCTTTTGAGTGCGGAACTCTTTTGCAGAAAGGCCTTCAACTTTAATGAACGGGCGGAATACCACGTCAACTCCGTATTTCTCTGTTAGTTCAAAGTAAGGAGATTTTTCAGACGAAGGTTTAGGCTGGGATACTAAAATTTTCTTTACTTTCACTCTTCTAAAATTTTATACGGGTTTAATCCGGTTCAAATCCATGAATCGGTGTGTTTTTTACCCGTTGTCAAACATACTCGTAAGCTGAGCAGATGTATACCCAAATCAAGGGTATGATTTCTAAGGTGCAAAGGTACAAAATAAAATAAAGCAAACTTGAAATTCTGTCATAAAAAATTCTAAAACCCTTCAAAATAAAGAAAATTCGGGCAATAAAGTAGCATATAATGCCGGCAAGTATGGTCCAACCCATGGTGTGCGGGTAGAAAATTGTCAGGCTGGCGGGTAGGGCGAGCACTATGCCCAGCAGGGCCTGCGAGGCGTTGAATCCCCTTATCCATTCGCGTCGACCCTCGGTGGTGGTGAAGGTGTAGCCTACAGTCTGATAGGCCACAAGCTGAAACAGGTAGTACACTGACACTATGCCTGTGACCTTGGCCACAAACTCTACCGGCACAGGCCTGTCGTAGCCGCCTATGTTTATATTGATTGCCGCCGACAGCAGTATGCCTCCGCACACCACAAACAGTATTATAAGCAGTATGAGTATGTTGAAGTCGGTGGCCGGACGCTCGTCAAACACGTTGTCGCGGCCATGGCGCACCTTCACCAGGTCTTCGGTATAGGTCTTCACCAGGCGCGAGAGGTGGCGGAAGTTGTAGGCTATCACTATAAATATTATAGCCAGAGCCGCAAGCAGGCCTGTGTGGCTGCCGGCATTGTTGGCGCGCGGTGTGGGTTCAAGACCGTCGTGCCACGATGCTGTTGAGGTGGTGGCCAAGGTGGTGGCCCTGAATGCCGCCAGGGTATCGGTGGCCGTCAGCGACTCTATGCGCAGGGTGTCAAGCGTGGGCTCGAAGGCGCGGGCGGTCTCTTCAAAGCCCGCCGGCATAGTCAGCGCTGCCGCCGAGTCGGTGGCCTCTTCTGCTATCTCAAGTACGGTGTCGAGCTGTTCGGTGTCTACGGTGGTGGGCATTGAGGGTAGGGATGTCAGAATTTGCGTTGCAGGTTCAGTTCGCCGTTGTCGGCAGTAGCCAGAGCTACGGCTACCGCAGGATTCTCGGTAACGGCAAACAGGCGGCGATGGTCGGCGGGCAGGAAGCCTTCTTTCACGGCATCGTCTATCTGGTTGAGCAGCGAGTCGTAGTAGTGCGCTATGTTCAGAATTACTATATTTCCGCTGTACAGGCCC
Organism: uncultured Bacteroidales bacterium; assembly: GCA_947072905.1. Classification (GTDB taxonomy): domain Bacteria; phylum Bacteroidota; class Bacteroidia; order Bacteroidales; family Muribaculaceae; genus CAG-873. The sequence goes on along the minus strand of CAMTKF010000054.1, from coordinate 613 downwards.
AGCTGTCGCCATGTAATCAGCTCCATAAGCTCCTCAAACGTGCCTACGCCGCCGGGCATGGCAATGGCGCCTATGGCCTTGGCGGCCATCATGGTCTTGCGCTCGTGCATGCCCGAAGTACGTATGGTATTGGTGGAGTGGGGGTCGTTCCAACCGCGCTCTACCATAAATTCGGGTATGATGGCGCAGGTTGTGCCGCCGGCTTCGCGGCACAACCTGCCGGCCACACCCATCAGGCCCATAGAGCCGCCGCCGTATATCAGTGGCAGGCCGCGTCGGGCTATTTCGCAGCCTACAATGGCCGCCGCCTCGGCATAGCGGGGGTCGCGGCCGGCCGACGAGCCGCAGTATATGGTGATTCCTTTTTCTTTTTCGTTCATAATCAGATTGCAAAGTTACGAAAAATCTATCTATTTATAGGTTATTGTATATATATTAACTCATAATTTAGTCTGTGCAATATTGTTTACTGCGGGAGTGTTAAAGTTGTGACGGAGTTGTTACAAAATATGTGCATAAACGTAACAATCTACATGTTGTAACAACGATGTAACAATTATGAAATATTATAAAACATTAAAAATCAATAATATAAATATACTAAATTGGGAAA
>CAMTKF010000053.1 GCA_947072905.1 uncultured Bacteroidales bacterium | reverse complement strand
CCCATGATTCTTTTTGTCGACAAAGATACAACTCTCTTTCGGAGTTCGTCAATACGCTATCGCGGATGGTTGTACTTAAGCGATTCGTTCTGAAGGAGCAATATATCAGCATTGGTCTTATCCACAGCCGACGAAACGGGCAGGATGGTTTCCTTGTCATAAGGTTTTCCTTCCAATATTGCCAAGGCGGTGCGTATTAGTCTGTAACCCTCGGTGGGGTATAGGAAGGTGGCGTCGATGACTCCGTCGGCAACAGCTTTGATTCCTATCTCGGGAGCGGCATCTATGCCTATGACTTTCACGTCCATACCTTTCTTTTGAGCCATCTCCGACGCGCCTATGGCCATGCGGTCGTTGTGTGCATATATAAGATCGACGTCGGGATGCAATGAAAGCAGTGAATCAGCCACCACGGCCGCATCTTCATAATTCCAGTTGCCGTGAGCTGAATCAATTATATCCATACCGAGTTTTCCGGCTTCGTCTACAAATCCGTTGTGCCGCTGTATGGCAGGGGTTGAGCCGGCCAAGCCGTAGATTTCAATCACCTTGGCTTTATTGCCTGTAATGCTGTAGGCATATTGGGCGGCCGCCGTTCCTATGCCATAGTTGTCCACGCCCTGATTTGCGGTGTAGGTATCACCGTTGATATCACGGTCAAATACAATGACGGGTATTCCCGACTCATACACTTCCTTTATAATCGGTGTGATTGCGTCGGCTTCATTCGGAGCGGCAATTATTATATCAAAACCGTTATCTTTGAAGTAGCTGATGTCGGCTATCTGCTTCTCGTTGCTGTCATCGGCCGAGCGTATTTCCACCTCAGCCTCGGGATGTAGCATTATCTCGCGATGAATCTCATCGTTCATTTTAGAGCGCCAGTCATCCTGGCTGCATTGCGAGATACCTATGCGGTAGTGCTTCTCATCACGGCACGATGAGAGCGGGAGCAGCATTATAAATCCTATTGCATATAATACTATTCTATGTATCATTGGTTCAGATCAGGTTTTTATCGGTAGTGCAAAGTTAATTATAATATGATGAAAAACAGCGCATTCACTATGATTTTTTGTGCGATGCAACAAATTTACTACTTATTGCTCAATTTTTAATATGTCCTGTGTCTTTTTTGTAGTAGATTTGCAGCATAGTTTTTGACCTAAACAAAATACCATAGATATGAAAGCAATAATTAAATCAGCGATTTCTATAGCGGCTGTTTCTATGGCGTGTATGACAGGATTTACTGTGATGGCGTCAGACGGCGTAAAAGTTGAGCACCTCGGCACCAACAATACTTTGGTAAGAGTAGTCGGGGATTCAAAATATCTTCTGCTTCCTGTGCAGGAAGCCTACGATGATGCCACAGTGAATGTGGTGGTCGACGGAAAACTCGACCGTACTATATATGTGCGTCTGGCAAAATCCAAAGTCGACTATTCCATGCCACTTGATCTCTCGCCGTACAAGGGTCATGATGTGGTGCTGAACATTGTCACTTCACAAAACCGCTCGACCGTGCGCGAGGCCAAGGAAGATGCCTGCTGGAATAACTTTCAGCTCACAGACTCGATTGACGTGACAAATCAAGAAAAATATCGTCCGGCTTTCCACCACACTCCTGTGTATGGATGGATGAACGACCCCAACGGTATGTTTTACAAGGATGGCAAATGGCACCTTTATTACCAATGGAATCCCTACGGCTCCAAGTGGCAGAACATGACCTGGGGACATTCATCATCCTCCGACCTCGTGAACTGGGAACACCACCCTGCGGCAATAGAGCCTAACGGACTTGGTTCCGTATTCAGCGGCAGCTCGGCCATTGATAAGGAAAACAGTGCCGGTTTTGGCAAAGATGCCGTGCTTGCCATGTATACCTCAGCCGGAGCAAGTCAGATTCAGAGCCTTGCATACAGCCACGACAACGGCGAGACTTTCACCATCTATCCCGGAAATCCGGTGATAACGCTTGAGAGCGAGGCCCGCGACCCTAACATGTTCTGGAATCCCGAAACAAAACAGTGGACTCTGATACTGGCGCATGCCCTTGACAAAGAAATGCTCATATTCACTTCTCCCGATATGAAGGAATGGACACTGCAAAGCAGTTTCGGCAAGGGACTCGGCGCACAGGACGGCGTGTGGGAATGCCCCGACCTGTTTGAACTGCCCGTAGACGGCACCGACCGCAAGAAATGGGTACTCTTCTGCAACATCAACCCCGGCGGACCCTTTGGCGGCAGCGGCATTCAGTACTTCATCGGCGACTTTGACGGTAAAACTTTTAAGGCTGACACTGATGCCGCCGGTACCGTGCCAACCAAGTGGCTCGATTACGGTAAAGACAACTATGCTATAGTGAGTTGGAGCGATACTCCCGACAACCGCCGCACTGCCATAGGCTGGATGAGCAACTGGCAATATGCAGCAGAAGTTCCTACCAAGCAATTCCGCTCGGCTAACACCCTGCCGCGTGAGATCAGCCTGTTTACCGGTGCTGACGGTCAGATATATGCAGCCTCAGTACCCTCGCCCGAGCTCGATGCGCTTCGCGGTAAAGAGATTGTAAACGTAAAATCTGCCGGCATAAACAAAAAAGGCAAAACTTTCAATCTGCCGACAGTGAACGACGGTGTATGCGAAGTCCTTTTGAATATAGAACCGGGCAAGGCAGACTCCATATCGCTGACATTCAGCAATGACAAAGGCGAGAAAACAGTTATGACTTATGCTCCTGACAGCGAAACATTGTCGTTTGACCGTCGTGAAAGCGGTATAGTCGACTTCAGCCAGGACTTCCCGGCAGTGACTACAACTCCTGTATTCAACGGCGGAGGAAGCCTGCCGGTACGTATCTTCGTCGACCGCGCCAGTATGGAGGTCTTTGCCAACGACGGCAAAGGCGTAATGACCAACCTTGTATTCCCCACCGAGCCGTATAACAAACTCACTGTCAACACAGACGGCGCGGGTGCAAAAATCAAGAATCTTAAAATATACACTATAAATACCGAAAAATAAGCTTACTCTCAATGGAAAATAACTATAACCTCGTGACCGACAAAAAGGGGCAACTGATGCAGATGATTCCTGTGATGCTCTGCTTCTTTGCAATGGGATTTGTAGACCTTGTCGGTACGGCGTCAAATTACGTTCAGAAAGACTTAGGTCTTACAGATTCCCAAGCCAATCTTTTCCCCTCTCTGGTTTTCTTCTGGTTCCTCATATTCTCGGTACCCACCGGTATGCTGATGAATAAAATAGGACGTAAAAAAACGGTTCTGATAAGCCTTATCGTCACAGCGGTATCTCTTATTATTCCCGTGACGGGCGACAGCTATAACGTGATGCTGATTGCATTCTCGCTGCTCGGCATAGGCAATGCCATAATGCAGACCTCGCTCAATCCGCTTGTCACCAACCTTATCAGCGGCGATAAATTGGCATCGACACTCACCTTCGGCCAATTTGTAAAGGCTATCGCATCATTCCTCGCTCCCATATTGGCCGCCTGGGGTGCCACCACATATTTCCCGACCTTCGGGCTCGGTTGGCGCGCATTGTTTGCCATCTATGCTGTTGTCAGCTTCCTGTCAATCTCGCTGCTTGCGGCGACTCCAATACAGGAAGAACGTCCCGACAAAGCCTCGGGCATGGGCGAATGTATCAAACTCCTCGGCCGCCCCTTCATACTCCTTTGCTTTCTCGGCATCATGTGCCACGTTGGCATAGATGTAGGCACAAACACTACCGCTCCTAAAATCATCATGGAACGCCTTGCCCTTCCGCTCGAAGAAGCCGGGCTGGCAACAGGCATCTATTTCATCTTCCGTACAGCCGGATGTTTCCTCGGCGCCTTCCTTCTGCGTTCCATGTCGCCGAAACTCTTCTTCGGTATCAGTGTTATAATGATGCTCGTTGCAATGGCCATGCTATTGGTGTGCGACACTCTTACCATGATATATATAGGCATCGGCCTTATCGGCTTCGGTAATTCAAACGTTTTCTCAGTCATTTTCTCCCAGGCTTTGGTCTATAGCCCTAATGAGAAGAACGAAGTGTCGGGTCTGATGATCATGGGCCTCTTCGGCGGTACAATCTTCCCCCTGGCAATGGGCTACGCAGCCGATGCCGTAGGCCAGATAGGCGCGGTGGCTGTGATGACCGTAGGTGTAATTTACCTCTTGTATTATACTTTGAAAATCAAAAATATAAAATAAATCATATCATGAAAGGACTCGTAATAGGAATGGGTGAAGCCCTGTGGGACGTTTTGCCCGAAGGAAAGAAAATAGGCGGCGCGCCTGCCAACTTCGCATACCACGTATCACAATTCGGACTGCCAAGCTGCGTTGTAAGTGCAGTGGGTGACGATGCACTCGGAAAAGAAATCATTGAAAACTTTGTATCGAAGGGACTTACACATCGTATAGAAACCGTACCGTATCCTACCGGAACAGTGCAGGTGGAAATAGATCAGGCCGGTGTGCCCCAGTACGAAATCAAAGAGAATGTGGCTTGGGACAACATTCCTTATACAGCCATGCTCGAACAGTTGGCCGAACGCACCACAGCCGTATGCTTCGGTTCGCTCGCCCAGCGCAACGTAGTGTCGCGTACTACAATCAACCGTTTTCTTGACGCTATTCCGGCCGAAAACAAACCCCTGATAGTATTCGACGTAAATCTGCGTCAGGGCTTCTATAACAAGGAGATACTGTGCAATTCTATGAAGCGTTGCAACATCCTTAAGATCAATGATGAAGAGCTGGTGACCGTAAGCCGTATGTTTGGCTATCCCGGTATAGACCTTCAGGACAAGTGCTGGATTCTGCTCGGTAAATATAACCTGCAGATGCTTATACTGACATGCGGCATCAACGGCAGCTACGTATTCACCCCCGGCAACGTATCATTCCAGCCCACTCCCAAAGTTGAAGTTGCCGACACCGTTGGCGCCGGCGACTCATTCACCGCAGCCTTCATAGCAAGCATTCTTAAAGGAAAATCGGTAGCCGAGGCACATTCACGCGCCGTACAGACCTCAGCCTTTGTCTGCACCAAGAAAGGCGCCATGCCTATCCTCCCCGAAGAGCTTACAGATTAAACTACTCATAGTAAAGGTCTAAAAATCAATCATCCCGGAAGTCTCGCGACTATCCGGGATGTTTTTTTACCGTTTTTTATTGCCGAATTTCGGAGTGATTCCTATGAAGAACTCGAAGTTGATGCCCGGCATGGGGCGTGACAGCACCGAGAGGTAGTCTTCGTTGAAAAGGTTGTTAACGGCCAATTTTAATTGGAGGTCAACCGGTTTGAACGACAGAGCCTTTTCAAGCGATATATTGCTCATGTAATATTTGGGCAGGTGGCCGGTGATAGTATAGTCGTTGCTCGACATCGTAAATCGCTCTGAGTAATAAGCCCATTTATACAGAAAGCTCCATGAACGCCAGGTAAGGCGTCCGGTGAGCGATGCCGAGTGCTTGGGTACGTATGGAAGCTGCTTGCCCGGCGATTGGTCGGCCGGCGACATCTTCTCGCCCTCGTTGATGGATGGAGTCCACGAATAAGAACCGTTCAGGTCGAAAATCCAGCCCTTGAAAGGCTCGAAGGCTACATTGAGTTTTCCCTCGATGCCGTATGCGTGAACTTTTTTGACGTTGCGTGGCGAGAAGAAGCCTTTGGTGGTCGGCAGCCATATAATCCAGTCGTCAATGCGGCTGTCAAACCATGTAAGGCTTCCGCCAATAGAAAACGGGAATGGCTTTGTTCCGCCTGTGTCGAAGCTCGCTCCGGCATCATAGGTCCATCCGTGTTCGCTCTTTAGGTCGGGATTTCCGCCGGGCAGGAAATAGAGGTCGTTGAGGGTAGGGAACTTATGATTGCGCGATACCGAAGCCTTGAGCATGAGGTTGCCTTTGCGAGATAAAAGTCCGTCGATGAAGAACGCAGGGATAAGGGGGGCCCAAGTGTTGCCGAACATTTCCTGACGCACCACGAGCGACAGACCCAGCGGATTGACCGGTTGCCACTTGGCCGACGCAGAGCCTGACAGCTCTATGCGCCCCTTGTCGTAACCGACTATTGCCTTGTCTCCGTCTTGAAGAATAATATTCTTGTCCTCGGAGCGTACCAGGTGCTGATGAGCCGATACATTGGCCGTGAGGTACCATTTTTCAGTAGGATTATATTCACCCTCAGCTTGCCCGAAGAAGGTGTTTACCCGGCTTCGCGAGCGGGTCATGGTCGACCAGTTGTTTTCTGAAACCTCACGCCTGTAGTCGTAGGCCATCCAAGTGTAGATATAGCCGCCTTTTGCAGCAATTTTCAGATTGTGTCGCAGATGATCCCATGACAGGACGCTTCTGAAAGTATGTTCTCGCTGGCGGTTCTCGAAGTTTCGTTCGTTGCCGTAGTCGGTGGTGAGCATAGGCAGTTCGCGGTTGGAGTTGATGTACCATGCGTTAAGGCCGAATCGGTCGCCCTTGGTGGTGTTGTAATACACCTCCTGAAGCGCATGAAAATCCTTGTAGGCGCCGCTGCGGTTACGCTCGGTAGGGTGATATTGGCCTATTATGTTCTTGTCGTCGTCGTAGATATTTACCTTCTTGTCGTGGTTGATATACTTGTAGTCGTTGGGCGATGATGAATACACTATGCGGCTTGATATGTGCCAATGCTCGCTGCCGTAAGTAAACCGGGCGAACTCGTCGAAGGTGCTGAACGAGCCTATTCCCTGAACATATTGCAGGTTGATACCCCTGGCAACATCGGGAGTTGTGCCGAGCTTCACAAGGCCGCCGAGACCGCCGCCGGCTTCGTTTACCGATGATGTGCCGTGTAGCAGTGAGGCCTGATCTATGAAGTAGGATGGTATGGTTGAAAAGTCGGTCATGCCGAGCATAGGGTTGTTGATGCGCATGCCGTTCCAGGTCACCTGCGTGTGGCTTGGTGATGTGCCGCGGAAAGCTACTGTGGACAGAGTGGCGCGTCCGTAGCTTTTTACGAATACCGAAGAATTGAACGTGAGAATGTCGGCCATTGACAGGGCGATATTTTCCTTGAGAGCGATAGAGTCAAAAGTGGTTTTCTGTACTCCGATGTCTTTCATCGGGCGTCGTCCCCATACCACTACTTCGCGCAGATTGTTTGCTCTCGGCGAAGTCTGTGCAACGGCCTGTATTGCCAACCCTAATGCCATTATCGCTAAAACCGTCTTTTTCATAATCATTTCCAGCAAAATGCACCGGGTGTGATACCGACATAAAATTCATCAATGAGTTTGCCCTCGGGCGAATAGCGGTATATCATGCCCTGCTGCTGATAGTCAATGGCATCGGCCACATATACTTCTCCGTTTGCAGGATTGACGGTAAGGCCGTAATACTTTGTATCGCGGTATTCGAGGAACGGACGTGCAGGTATGCGGTCGGCTGTCACATCCATACACCAGATGTCATCGTCTATCCAATATAGCTTGTCGCGCGCACCGTTGAGCTGCACCTCGCTCGGTGCGGCGCCAAGTTTGAATTTCCATTGTTTTTCGATGGTAAAACTTTCTGCATCAATCCTATATAGCGACGGTGCTTCGTAGCCGTATGGCGAGCCTTCATATCCGCCGTCGGTCACCGTCCACATTTTGTTATACTTGTCTAAAACAAGCGATGTAGGCTGAATGCCTACTTTCAATTCGCCTACCACTTGGTCTGTCTCGGTGTCTATTTTGATTATGCGGTTCTGATAGCTCCAGCAGTTGCAGTATACATACTTGCCATACTGCACCATCTGTTCAGTAGAGCCGCTTTCCATAGTCATGTCAGGTACACGGATATAGCCTGTTATCTCGTATTTCTCGGGATTGACTATAAAAATACGGTTGTCCCACAGTTGTGTGACGTAAGCCTTGTTTTCGTTGATGAAATGGATATATCGCGGTGAGGTCAGGTTCTCTATGCGTCCTGCCTCCTTGAATGTATTGATGTCGATTGCAAAAATAACATGAGAGTTGTTCACTACAATCCATCCTTTGTTGTCATAAATGCTCATAGACTGGGCGACATCGCCGAGTTTCATGCCGTTGGCTCTGAAGAACACCTCATTAAGCACTTGATTGGTCGCAGGATTGTAATAGCTCAATGTAGCGTTGCCATACTGGAAATTGCCTTCGTTGCATATAAACAGGCCGCTGCCTGCGGTATCAAAATTCTCGGTATCATTATCATAGTCCCATTCCATGCAGCCTGTCAATGACAGAACTGCAAGGAACAAGACTGAAAACAAGAGTAATTTTCGTGTCATCTCAACATAGAAAGGTCTATAAATCCGCACACCTCAGTGGAAACCTCTCCCAGTAGGGATGAGCTTGAGCACACACCGGTCTGCACCTTGATAAAGTCGATATGATTCAGCACAACGCTTTTGCCGTCTTTATCTATGGCATCTGATATTCTGAAGCGATTGCATTGCGCTCCGTAGGGCAGTGACTGTGTGTTGTCAACTCCCATATTGTCGGCATAGCCCCAACCGAAAGGATTGTTGCTCCATATACCGTTGGCATCAAGTGTGGTGCGGTGCGCCATACATGTTCCGGTGAGTGTATATGTGTCGGCGGTAACCCATTCGGGATAGTAATACGCCTGTTTGTGCCAGGTTTTCAGATAGGGGATTTTGCCTGAATTTCCACGGTTGTCGGTCCATTCCACGTCTGACTCGGGTGCAGAGGGCCGGTAGTATGTGACGGCATAATCGCGCATGGTCTCATCTGTGAATGTGTCGCTGCCTTCAAGTTCATACCATGTATCATCGGGCAGGCCGTTGCCGTTGGTGTCCTGCATCACATATACTATGCCGGGTTCGCTTGAACCGCCCGATGTAGTACCTGAAAGGTAAAAAGCGTTGCCGACTATCGCAAAATCATACTCTGATTCGCTCGCTTTGATGCTGTGATCAAAACCCACCACAATATACCCTCCGAAACCGCCGAGCGATACGTACAGCTGCTTGTCAAGTCTGCTCTGAGCCCATCGGGCAACAGACTCGCCGGTAATATCGCCAGCTATATCGTTTACCATAGTAGCTTCGTTGATAAATTGGCCGGGTGCAGGTGTCCACTCAAACACCGTCACACTCTTTTCGGAGCTTGAGGGTGTTATGGGACGTTCGATAACTCCGGATTCAGGTTTGTCCGGTTGTATCACGTCATCTTTATTGCACGACAACAACACGAGTGTTGTTGTCGTGACAAAAATCATTGACAGTAAATTGCGTGTCATTTAGCAATCTTCATGGATGAGTTGCCTGCTTTTACAACATATACACCTGCATCAAGCGATGAAATGCTGAAAGAAGGCTCGTCTGAGGACATTACCATCAGGCCGGCGCTGTTGTATACGGCTGCGAAATCTGCACCGCCTACGGTTACTGTCTTTGTGTATCTGTCGTATGAGAGGGTGGGGGCATCGGCACTAACCGAGTTGACTGCGGCACTTCCGGCGGGCTTCACAGAGAGTTTATCCATGCAGAAGTAGCAGGGGGTATTGGGGCCGTATGCTCCGGTATCGGTTGTATCGAGGGTGAAGTACAGCTCGTTTACAGTGCCGAGCGATGACAGGTCAACATACTTCCAGCCACGGTTGATTGTGAGGTCGCCGTTGGTGTACGATGCGAGTAGGGTTTCAACGGTTTTTTCGCTTCCATCCTTGTCAACGCCGTGAATGGTGAGTTTAAAGCTGTCGCCGTTGTGGAATGCACGGGCGAAAGAATCGCCATACTCGATTGAATAATAAGTATAGCTGTTGAGATTTACGTATATGCCCTGAGGCTCATAGAGTTTGCCGTCATTGAATACTATTGAAGAGGAATGCGGTCCAAACATGTTGTCGGCGACGAAAGATACAAGATAAGGTACTTCCGCACTGACCACGGGTGTGCCGTTTTCATCCACCTTCACGGTGCCGTCTTCATTGAGTACGATGCCGCCCTGAGCCATGTTGCTCCACTGGTGAGTCAGGGTGTTTTCGGGACGTGTGTTGTCGTGCGAGGTCGAGGCTGTGAATCCCCACCATGTGCTCCATTCGCCCATGGAGTTGTGTACGATAGAGAAGCACTGGCTCTCGATGCTCTCGGCATCATCGTCATACGTTCCGTCCCACTTGCCCGATTCGGCGTCAAAGGTGAGAGGGGTGCTTGCCTTGGTGAGGTCGAGCGTCACCACATCGGTCTGTGCGCTCATCATGAGGGTCCCGAAAAGGGAGATTGATAGAGTAATGAATTTGTTCATTGCAATATAATTGTTAAAAATGAATAGTCCCGTTCAAGTCTGCCTAAGGCAATGCTTGACGGGATAACAAAATATTGCAACGATGTAAGTCTGATAAGACCGTAAACTGTTGAAAATGCCCATATTCCCGCAGGCACTGCTTTGGAGTTTTGCTATGGCAGGTCTTCTGACTTATCCCGGTTTTATCGCGCCTTCCCAATCTGAAATCAGACCAGTGGCCGGTTGCGAAAAACTTACCCGGTAAAAACCGGGCGGGGAATTACAGCAGCGGGTACTGTTGAGGAATCTCACCTCATTCCCTTTTGATGCTCCTTAGACCATCCACTCTCGGACGGCAGAGCAACCATTGCGATTGCAAAATTAACAAATAATTCAATAGCGACCAAATAAAATTTGTCAGGAATAAAAATTCGGTATCATGCCGATAGGATCGGTCGGGGTAGATGAGCCGACACATATATTTATTTTTAAGCTATTTCCGATTGCTTTAAAAAGGCATTGACGCCCCGGTGCTTCGGCAGCGGGGCGTCAATGTTTAGCATTTATCCAAATCTCTTAGTTAGAGTGCATATTTGTATGGAATAGCTTATATATCAGCAAATTATATTAAGTAGTTTTTAACAATTGCTAAACAAAAGCAACTAAACAATCGTCAAAACAAGAATAATTTTCAAATAATCTTGTGTATTTCAAGATATATTCGTAAATTTGAACTCTCATAAGTATCTCTAACTAAGAGTTGTTATTTTCGCTGTGCCGAGTATACCTGATACTTGGAATTGACAAAGCTGAAAACAACCGGACCTAAACAATACGGAATTGCGCCAGTGACAGATGTCGTTGACGACGCCGTAGGCGTGCCTGAAAGTCATTGGTATGTGGCAATTGTCAATCATAATTCAGAGAAACGCAGCGCCGAAAAACTCCAAAAATTAGGTATAAAAAATTATGTTCCGGCGCAGAAAGTCATGCGTGTGTGGAGGAACGGCCGCAAATCGGTACAGGAAAAAATAGTAATCCCCTCTATAATATTCATTTATTGCACTGAAGAACAACGCAAGGAAATCGTAGGATTGCCATTTATTCTCCGTTTCATGACCAACAAGGCCGGAGTGTTGAAGGGTTCAAATTTTAAGCCCCTTGCAATAATACCCGATAAAGAAATAGAAAGACTGAAATTCATGTTGGGCCAGTCTGACATCCCTATAGATATAAGTACCCGTTCATATTTAAAAGGAGACAAAGTGAGAGTTGTACGCGGAAGTCTCGTAGGACTGGAGGGCGAAGTGATTGATATGAGTCCCTCAAAGGTGGAATTAACTGTAGATATGGATTTGTTGGGATGTGCCAAGCTGATAATTGATACCGTAAATCTCGAACTTATTGAAAGAGGTAAATAAAATAATCAGCCTTCCGACGTCCAAGCGTATGAAGGCGGCAGAAATCAAGTATGCCGAGGCTGTGGCCATGTATGAAGCCTCAAATCTAACCATTCGTCAAGTAGCTGAAAAGTGTAATGTGACGGCATCAGGTCTCAGTGCCCATATCGGCAAATATCACAGAACATTGTTGTTTTTAAGATATGGTCTGGATATAAATGATGAAACCCTGCGTAGAATCAAGGTAAAACCGACCAAAGGTCAATCTTATAAAACAAAAATCAAATATAAAGCGGCAATTGAAGCCTGTGGAGATATTGGATATATAGAGTTTAACATCTCTCAGATTGCACGGATGTTTGGCCTTGACGGTTCAGCTTTGGCGGCTCAGCTCAGATCACATTATCAAGGAGTGATAGAGGCTCGTGAAAAGGTAAGGCAGACGTATGGTATTGCCGACAACACCCATCGTGGTCCGCGACAAAGCTGCATCGAGGCATATTCTGAGGCTATGCTGATGTACAGGGATACGGATATGACAATTTCGGCGGTGGCAGATAAATGTAATGTGTCGAAGAGTGGTTTTTGTCAGTTCATGAGATTCTATCACAAGGATATCATCAGTCATAAAGCTGCCCGACGAAAAGCATCTTCGGCCAATGGCATTAAAAAGGAACGTGGGACTCTGGCCGGTAATGGCAATATATATGGCCCTAAACCTGAAACTGTGGCTCTGTATGCCCCGGCTCTGGAGCTTTACCGTAACACATCGCTTACCGTAAAAGCAATAATCGCTGAAACCGGTGTTCCATATTCCGGATTCAAATCGTATCTGCGTAAGTGGCACAGCGATGACAGAATGAAGCGTGGCGGCTTTGGGAATGACGCATGCAACGAAGCCGATCAATGTGCATTGCCTCATGGCCATAAATCAACTGCCGGTAAATACGCCGCAGCCATTGCAAGCCTTAAAGATAATCCGAGACCCGTAGCCAAGGTTGCTAAAGAGTTCAAGCATAACCCTGAAGTCTTCAGGGAGTATCTTAAGAAGCACGAACCCGGATTGATAAATTCGCAGGGGATGATGCGCATGGCCGGCGGAAAACTTGTAAAACGTTCGGCAATGGAGAAGTACAGAGCTGCTATTGAAGAGTATGCAAATAATACAGATACACTCAAATGTATATCGGCCCGTCATGGCATTGTATACAGCAGCATTGAAAATTTTATAACACGAAATTGTCCGGAGGTACGCGATATCCATAATAAACTTGTGGAGCGATACTTATCGGCATCAAAAGAAATATGATAATAGCAGTAGACTTTGACGGCACTATAGTGACACACGCATATCCCAAAATAGGGAAAGAGATACCGGGAGCCATTTCTGCACTAAAACGTATTCAGGCCGATGGCCACCGCTTGATATTATGGACAGTAAGAGAGGGCGAGCTGCTGGAGGAGGCTGTGGAATACTGCAGGACGCGAGGGCTTGAATTTTTTGCCGTCAATGAGCATTATGCAGGCGAAAATTATAAGCCCGGCGGCTCAGAGACTAAAAGCTGCCGTAAGATTAATGCCGACATGTATATCGACGACCGCAATATAGGCGGCTTCCCCGGCTGGGAAGCAATATATGAGATGCTGAGCCAAAGACTGTCGTTCGCAGGATATTACTCGCAACTCACAGGTAGAGGGCACCATCACAGAAATGACAGCTTCTTCAAAAGGATTCTCAATAAACTCGGTAATGGGTAAATTTCTGTAAAATACGAAACTATCCTTCAATGGACGCACAATACACAGAGAATACCAAACGCATAGCCAAGAATACGGTTTACCTTTACGGCCGTATGCTCTTGGGTATGATTGTAAGCCTGTATACCTCGCGTGTAATACTTAATGCGCTCGGTGTTGTAGACTATGGTATTCAGAATGTAGTAGGCGGACTTGTGAGCATGTTCTCTTTGATATCAAGCGCATTAAGCGCGTCAATAAGCCGTTTTATCACTTTTGAGCTTGGCGCAGGAAACGAAAAGAGATTAAGACAGGTATTCTCTACCTCATTGTTGATTCAGATTGGACTTGGACTCATTGTGCTTCTGATTGCCGAAACCGCAGGTTTATGGTTTCTCAATCACAAGATGGTAATACCGGCCGACCGACTGTATGCAGCAAACTGGATTTTTCAGGCTTCTGTCTTTTCGTTTATCATTGGATTGCTTAGCTGCCCGTATAACGCTTTGCTTGTGGCATACGAGCGCATGAATATATTTGCATATTTTGGAATATTCAATATATTTATGAATCTCGCGATTGTATTGTTTGTGGCGTATGCACCATTTAATTTCGATAAACTCATAGTTTATTCAGTCTCACTGATGGCCATAGGTTTTATAATGCAATTCGTTTTATGGCGCTATTGTTTTAAACATTTTGCAGAGAGTCATGAGTTGCCAAGGTTCTATAAACAGAGCTGGCAGGAAATGAGTGGTTTTGCGGGATGGAATGCAATAGGCTGTACTGCCGGGATACTGAAAGACCAGGGCGTGAATGTGTTGATCAATCTATTTTTCGGACCGGCAGTAAATGCCGCCCGAGGTATAGCCGGATCTGTGAGTACGGCAGTAGGCTCTTTTTCAGGTAATTTTATGACGGCTGTCAACCCTCAGATTACCAAGTCATACGCGTCGGGAGAGCATGAATATCTCTTCATGCTCGTTCAGCGTAGCTCGCGTTTCGGATTTTACTTGTTGCTGTGCATATCTCTCCCGATAATACTGGAAACACAGTTTGTGTTGACTCTATGGCTTAAAACGGTACCTCAATACGCTGTATTATTTGTGAAGCTTACATTGTTTTGCTCACTGATTGAGATTCTTTCAAATTCGCTGATAACACTGCAGGTTGCAACCGGTAAAATACGCAATTACCAGATTGCGGTAGGAGGGTTGCTGTTGATGAATTTTCCGGTTTCATGGCTTGCTCTGAAGCTTGGAGCACAGCCATGGATGGTATATCTTATAGCTATTGTTATAGGTGTAGGGTGTATGTTACTTCGCCTGTGGTTTCTACGCAAGATGGTAGGGTTGTCGATGCGCGCATATCTGAAGGATGTGGTGTTGAATGTACTGGTTACAGCCGGAGCCGCTATAGTTATACCGGTAGTGGTGTTCTTTTTGTTGCCCGACGGCTTTGCGCGCCTGGTTATTGTTGCGCTTGTAAGCTTTGCAAGTACTGCTGTAAGCACATTGTATGTAGGATGCACGGCGGGTGAGCGCAGTTTCATCCTGTCAAAATTCAAGATGGCAGCATCAAAATTAGCATTCTCGTTTTCGCGATGATTTCCATCACTGACACTAAAGACTGTTGCGGCTGCGATGCATGTGTGCAATGCTGTCCCAAGAGCTGCATTTCAATGAGAGTTGACGAAGAAGGATTCAATTATCCTGTGGTCAATCACTCGCAGTGCATTGAGTGCGGGTTGTGCGAGATGGTATGTCCGATGCTTGCAAAGCCTGAGAAGAAACAGCCTCTCGGTTGCTATGCTTCTTATTGCAAAGATGAAGACGTCCGACGCGATAGTTCGTCAGGCGGCATTTTCACAGTATTGGCCGCTGCGGTGATAGCTGAGGGCGGCGTGGTGTTCGGAGCTCGTTTTGATAAAGACTGGTCTGTAAGGCATGATTATACCGATACTTTGGATGGTATTGCTGAATTCCGCGGCTCAAAGTATCTCCAAAGCAGTATAGGCGACAGCTACCTGAAAGTTAGTGAATTCTTGAAGCAAGGGCGTAAGGTATTGTTTTCGGGCACACCCTGCCAAGTGGCAGGTCTGCATAGATATTTGCGCCGCACATACGACAATCTGCTCACTGTTGATTTCGTCTGTCATGGAGTGCCAAGTCCTAAGGTGTGGAACGAATATCTGAAAACTCTCTTGCGCACGAAGTGCGCCGAGGCTGGAAAAAATTCGGAATCTTTGTCTCTAAATAGTATGCCCCTCGTGGGCATCTCGTTTAGAGACAAAGAATTAGGCTGGAAAAAATACGGAATCCGCCTTAAAATGTCGCCCTTTAGGGGCGACAAAAATACGGAATCCGCCGTATGTAGGAATCACGATATATTTCAGCCGTTTACAGAGAATCCCTACATGGAGGTGTTCCTTTCAAATCTTTCGTTGCGCCCGTCGTGCTACGCTTGTCCGTCAAAGGGTTTCACCTCAGGGTCTGATATCACAATCGGCGACTTCTGGGGGATAGAACAAATAGATCCGGCGATTGATGATGACATAGGAATGTCGGTGGTGTTCATACACAACGACGCTGTGAGGCAGATGCTTGAAGAGTCGGGCGTATTTATGAAAAAGGAGCCGGTTGACAAAACATTGCCCTCCAACCACTCAATAATCGAATCAGTGGAAGAACCGCTCTACAGGGCATATTTCTTCAACAGGCTCAACCACTACAGAGATTTCAACAAAGCATACGATGCTGTGTTTTCGCTTAAATTAACAAAACGCATCATCCGTCGTCTTTGGATGCAATTCTTTAATAAATGAAAATTGGAATACTGACACAACCCTTTCGTTTGAATTACGGTGGCATAATCCAGAACTGGGCTCTTCAGCAAGTTCTAAAGAATATGGGACATGAACCGATAATGATAAACCGTTGTGACAATGCACCGGTACGCACGGCAAAACTTATGGCAACACGTTGTTTGAGCTTCGTCAAACACTCGATTCTCAAAGCGGTTGGCCGTGATTCATGGGCTATATTGTGTAACCCGTTTGCGCGTTTCTATAATATATACCAACCAAGATACGCTGATAAACACTTTTGCTCTGAACATATAGAGAAGTCAAAAGAACTATATTCAGATGATGAGTTACGCAGATGGATAGGGAAGTGCGATATAGAGGCATTCATAGTAGGCAGCGACCAGGTGTGGCGTCAGGAATATTCGCCGAGAATAGAAACATATTTTATTGATTTTCTGCCCGAAAATGATAAACGCAAGCGAATAGCATACGCCGCGTCATTTGGCACGGACAGTGGATATATAGATGAGGATAAACTCGCAGAATGCAGTAGATTGCTTAAGCGTTTTGATGCCGTTTCAGTGCGTGAAGACGGAGGATTGAAGATTGCCCGCGAGGTGTTTGGTTGTAATAATGTTGTAAAAGTATTGGATCCGACACTACTGCTGTCAGCTGATCACTACAAGGCTCTTATAAAAGAAACAGCCAAGCCCGGCAAACCATACGTGGCAGCCTATGTACTTGATGAGGATGAGGAAAAGACCGCTATCCTCAATGATGTAGTTAGTTCATTAAAGATGCCAATCAAACGCTTGTCGATAAACTATTCCGGCACCAAGCTGCCCACAGTTCCGCAATGGCTCGCAACGTTTGCCAACGCCGACTATGTGGTCACCGACTCATTCCACGGTTGCATTTTCTCCATTATATTTCAGAAGCCCTTTATAGCTGTCGGCAATATAAGCCGCGGCCTTGACCGCTTTATATCGCTGCTCGACTCATTGGACTTGAGAGCGCGTCTGATCAACACTTTAGAGGAATACACAGTCAAACGCAGTTCTCTGCTGACTCCGATAGACTATAGCAGTATGAATAAACGGCTTGAAGACCATCGCCGTCAATCACTCAGTTTTCTTACAAATGCCCTTGCCTGAGATATCAGTAATAGTACCGATATATAACGCCGAAAAGTATCTGCGCCGTTGTATTGATTCTATCCTCGCGCAGACTTATAACGACTTTGAGTTGCTGCTTGTTGATGATGGCAGCAAGGACGGTTCAGGTGCTATATGTGATGAATATTCCCAAAAAGATTCACGTGTACGCGTATTTCACAAGCCCAACGGTGGAGTCTCCTCAGCCCGCAACCTCGGTCTGGACAACGCGAGAGGCGAATGGATTGCCTTTGCAGATGCCGATGATTGGGTAGAGGCTGATTGGTTAAATTCAAGAATGGCGCTCATCCAAGCTGATTGTGACCTTGTGTGCTGTGGTTTTCAAATACATAAAGTTGACAGTTCTGCCATTATAAATAAGGGTGTGAACTATAATGGTGATAACACCGGTATGGTTGAGTTGTTGATTCAGACAGGCATGGAGGGTAGTCTTTGGAATAAGCTCTTCAGATCCTCAATCATTAAATCACAAAATCTGAAATTTAATTCAACTTTTAGATTCCGCGAGGATGAAGAGTTTTTCTTCCGGTACCTGGTGTTTTGTAATAAATGTGCATCAACTGACAGCCCGATGTATCATTATTATGAGCCGGACTGGATAAAATATCAGTCGCAATGGAATACACACGCCAGCTTTTATCTTGTAGTCAGCATATATGATTCTTATCACAAGTTGAGAGTAAGTAATGAGAGCCTGCGTTCCGAACTGGATAATTTACTGTTGTTTATACTGAGGAAGCAACCCCGCAGGTTTTTCAATAATATAATGCTCTATCAGAATGCAACCGGAGCAAGTATGTTTTCGGTATGCGCGATGCTTGTAGCCAACAGCATAAAAAAAGTATTATCATAACTGATCAGGAATAAATCATAAATGAATAATTCTCAGGTAAGTAACCGACTTGAATATCTCGATGCACTGCGTGGTATGGCAATGTTATTTGTCATATACTTCACCTGTTGGTTGAATTAAATTAGAGAATATTTTATCCGCCCAATCGGACGATGATTAACGAAATTGACATATTGCAT
>CAMTKF010000052.1 GCA_947072905.1 uncultured Bacteroidales bacterium | reverse complement strand
TAATTTACTAATAATCTGCAAATTGTGCAACTTTTTCATTTGTAAATATTTAGAATTTTAATTCAACCAACGGGTATTAAATATGCTTAATTGTCATTATTAATTGTCATTTATGAAACGCGCATTCATATATATCATTGCCATTTTGTCGCTCGCCCTGGGCTGCCGTGCCGCCGACGGCGATCTTTTTCCCTATCCTAAGCCCACCGACGATATGACAGGGCTTACCGAACGTTGCGACTTCCTCGTGAGCAAATTCTGGAATCACTGCAACTTCAAAGGTGCCATGTCCAAGAAAGAGAAGTTCAACTCCACCTTCGGCGACTGGATTTCGTTCATGCCCTTTGCCACCGCCGACACTGTTCACTCGGCCATAAACCGGGTTATCAAGCAAGTGGAAAAATCAGGCGACCAAACCCTCGAACTGGCCCGAATGGCACAGAACTGGACCCACTGCGACACCGCCCAATACTTCAGCGACGAGATTTTCCTGCCCTTTGCCAAGGCTGCCGCTACCAATAAGAAAGTTCCGGATGCCGAGCGCAAATATTTTGCCCGCGAGGTGCAGATTATCGAAAATACCGAAACCGGCCATGTGGTGGGACATCTCGACTACATCACCCGCGACGGACAAAAAGGCTCGCTCAGCGACATCCATACTCAGATGATAGTGATATTCTTCAACGAGAACGATTGCTCTGATTGCAGCCTTGCACGCATACGACTTTCGGCCGACATCAATGCCACCGCTCTTATCAAAGCCGGCATTCTCACCGTGATGTGCATAACTCCCGGAGCCGCAACCGAGGAATGGAAAGCCGAGGCCGCTTCTTACCCGAGCGACTGGGTTGTGGGCGCATCCGAAACTGCCGCCGACTACTTCAGCCTGCGCGAGAAGCCCTCTATCTACCTGCTCGACTCGCGCCACAAGCTGCTCATCAAGGACACTAACATCAACGGCCTGCTCAGCTCTCTCACCCTGCTGCGCCAAAACGCCGGCATCTGACCGATGAAAATCGCAGCGCTTATATCAGGTGGCGTGGATTCGGCGGTAGCCGTCCACAAGCTGGTCGAGGAAGGGCACGATGTGCACCTCTTCTACATCAAGATAGGCCGCGACGACGGTCTGGGCGATTGTTCGTACGAAGAAGATGTGGAGATGTGCCGCCTTATTGCAGCCCGCTACAAACTCCCGCTAGAGATTGTACCCCTGCACGATGAATATTGGGAATATGTGATGGGATATGCCCTCGACACTGTGCGCCGTGGACTGACCCCCAACCCCGACATGATGTGCAACCTCATTATAAAATTCGGATTTTTCGAACAGAAATGGGGACACGAGTTCGACCTCACCGCCTCGGGGCACTACGCTTCAACCGAAATTGACAGCGACAACAACAAATGGCTCACAACGGCGGTAGACCCCGTGAAAGACCAGACCGACTTTCTGGGCCGCATAACCTACAATCAACTCAAGCACATAATTTTCCCCATAGGCAACATACCCAAGGCTGAGGTGCGCGAGATAGCCCGCGCAACAGGCATGCCCAACGCCCTGCGCAAGGACTCGCAAGGCATCTGCTTCTTGGGAAAAATAAATTACAACGACTTTATACGTCGCCACCTCGGCGAGCGGCCCGGCCCTATCGTTGAACTGGAGACCGGCAAAGTCCTTGGACAGCACCGCGGCTTCTGGTTCCATACCATTGGACAGCGCAAGGGCCTTGGCCTGAGCGGTGGTCCCTGGTATGTGGTTAAGAAAGATGTCGTGGAAAACGTTATATATGTGAGCGGAGGATATGACACCGACCGTCAGTACGGACGCTACCTGCATCTGGCCGAGACAAAATTCATAACCCTCGACCCATGGGAAGGTATTGACTGCGACAATGTGGAGATTACTTTCAAAAACCGCCACATGCCCGAATTCATTCCCGGACATCTCACACGTCTGGGTGCTGAGGGCGAGTATGTTATAGCTTCCGACCGCAAAGTACAGGGTATCGCCCCGGGGCAGTTTGCCGTACTCTACGACAAGGACTCGCACAGATGCCTTGGCTCCGGCGTTATAACCGGCCAGAACATTCAATAAGTTAACACACAGACAAATGGAAGATAGAGTTAAATTAACGGTACTTGGCCTGTCGTACAACCAGTTGCAGAGCGGTGCGTTTGCATTGCTTCTGGCCCAGGTCGACGGTCCGTACCGTATACCGGTTGTAATAGGGGCGGCCGAAGCCCAGTCTATCGCTATCAGACTCGAGAGCATAACCACCCCTCGCCCGCTCACACACGATCTGTTCATGAGTTTCGCCCAGGCTTTCGGAATACGTCTGCGCGAAGTTTTCATCTATAAATTCGAGGACGGCATATTCTCGTCTGAACTTACTTTCACCGACGGCGAACGTCAGATTGTCCTCGATGCCCGTACATCCGACGCCATTGCCATAGCCATGCGTTGCAAGGCCCCTATATGGACCACACACGCCATATTGGAAGAAACCGGGTTTATAATCGAGGAAGTATCGGGCGACAATCTCAACGATTCCGAATCGGGTATCACCGCCGACGATGATGTGATGGCCGAACCCAAACCCGAAAAATTTGCCCTTGAAGAATTGGAAAAGCTGCTCGCCAGACTTATCGAGGACGAAAACTATGAGGAAGCAGCCCGCATCAGCGAGATATTAAAGAAAAAAAGAGGCGAAATCTGACGACGTTTCCCTCCAACTACTGCCTGCATTTCAAAAACCGACTTTATAATCTAAAACTCATTAATTAAATTTAATACCGAAAAAATGAAAAGTTTGAAGATAAGATTGGCCACTCTCGGATTTCTTGAGTTTGCCGTATGGGGTTCTTACCTCGTATCATTGGGCCTGTTTTTAGGCTCGGTAGGTCTTGGCGACTATGTATTCTGGTTCTACACCGTTCAGGGCATCGTATCGCTGTTTATGCCTGCCATGGTGGGTATGATAGCCGACCGCTTCATCCCGGCCCAGAAGATGATGAGCTTGTGCCACGTCATTGCCGGCTCTTTCATGTTTGCAGCCGGCTGGTATGCAATGAGCGCAGGAAGCGACATTAAGTTTGGCCCCCTGTTCACACTCTATAC
This sequence comes from uncultured Bacteroidales bacterium, assembly GCA_947072905.1. Classification (GTDB taxonomy): domain Bacteria; phylum Bacteroidota; class Bacteroidia; order Bacteroidales; family Muribaculaceae; genus CAG-873. The sequence continues at coordinate 16,245 of CAMTKF010000052.1, read as the reverse complement.
CATTTCAGTGGCATTCTTCATGCCTACAATAGGATTGAATAACTCAGTGGCTTTCAGCGCCATGAAAAGACACGGTATGGATACCGTGAAGGAATTCCCGCCTATCCGCGTATTCGGCACCGTGGGTTTCATCGTGGCCGAATTATTCGTAAACTTCGTGAAGATTGACGGTGTTGCCATCCAAAGCACATACTACCAACTCTTTACTTGCGGCATCATCAGCTTCGCGCTCGCATTGTATTCTCTCACCATGCCGCCCTGCCCGGTAAACCGCGAGGCAAAAGGCTCATTGGCCGACACTCTCGGACTCAGCGCCTTCAAGCTTTTCAAACGCAAGGAAATGGCCATCTTCTTCATCTTCTCCATGCTACTCGGCGTATCGCTCCAGATTACCAACTCATACGGCACAATGTACATCGAGCACTTCGGTAAGGTGGCACAGTATGCCGATGACTTCTTTGCTGCCAACCCCACATTCCTCATCTCGCTGTCGCAGGCTTCTGAAGCCCTCTGCATCCTGCTCATTCCCCTGTGTCTGCGCAAGTTCGGCATCAAGGGAGTGATGCTCATAGCCATGTTTGCATGGGCTTTGCGATTCGGATTCTTCGGTCTTGGCAACACCAGCACCTCGGGTGTATGGCTGCTGATGCTCTCATGTATCGTTTACGGTGTGGCATTTGACTTCTTCAACGTATCGGGCGGTTTGTATGTAGACCAGAAGACCTCTCCCGAACTGCGTTCATCGGCCCAGGGTCTGTTCATGATGATGACCAACGGCTTCGGCGCATCGCTCGGTACATTCCTTGCCGGAACATTCATCATTAACAAAAACGTGTTCACTCCCGGCCTTAATGCCGAGCAGCAGCTCATAGGCTGGCGCGAATCTTGGTATATATTTGCCGCATACGCTTTCGTAGTCGGCGTTCTTTTCTTCTTTATTTTCAAGCAGCCCAAGCAGGATGTGACTTCAGCTGAGGTTAAAGAGGCTGAAAGTCTGTCGGATGATGCTGCGGGCTTTATTGACGAAAAATGATACGATTCTTTGCTCCTGACATACTCACCACCGGCATGTTGCCCGAGAGCGACTCGGCTCACTGCGTGCGTGTGCTGCGCATGCGCTCGGGCGACACCATAGAGGTGGTCGACGGTAAAGGCGGACTGCACCGGTGCATACTGCGCGACGCTCATCCCAAACATGCCTTTGTGGATGTTACCGAGAGCCTTAACCTGCCCAAAGTATGGGCAGGAAACATCAACATAGCCATTGCGCCCACCAAGCACAACGACCGTATGGAGTGGCTTGTGGAAAAGCTGGTTGAAATCGGTGTCGACCGCATCACCCCCCTCAGGTGCCGGTATTCAGAGCGAAAGGACATAAATGTGGAACGTCTTGAAAAAATAGCCGTATCGGCCATGAAGCAGTCACTCAAAGCCATTCTGCCCGTGATTGACCCCATGACTCCCTACGGAACATTCCTCGATGCCAACCGCGAGGGCAACCGGTTTATAGCTTACTGCGACGAGTCGATTCCGCGACTGCTCTTTGCCCGCGAATACAAGCCCGGGCAAGACACCACTATTCTCATAGGTCCTGAAGGCGACTTCTCCACCGAAGAAATCACACGCGCCCTGGCCGAGGGCTGGACTCCTGTAAGCCTTGGCAACAACCGCCTGCGCACCGAGACTGCCGCCTTGGTGGCTTGCGACACATGTCATATTATACAACAACTGCAATGATAATATCTGAATATCTCAAAAGCTCTCCCAACAATAATTTCTTTCTGCTCGCAGGCCCCTGCGTTATCGAGGGCGAGCAGATGGCTCTCGACATAGCTGCCCAAATAGCTCCTCTTTGCACCGAGCTGGGCATACCCTACGTATTCAAAGGCTCGTACCGCAAGGCCAACCGCTCGCGCCTTGACTCTTTCACCGGAATAGGCGATATTGAGGCACTGCAGATTCTGGGCAAGGTGCGCAGTGCTGTAGGTGTGCCAGTTGTCACTGACATACATCAGCCCGAAGAAGCCCGTATGGCAGCCGACTTTGTGGATATCCTGCAGATTCCGGCATTTCTCTGCCGCCAGACCGACCTGCTGATTGCCGCTGCCAAGACCGGCCGTGCCGTCAACATCAAGAAAGGACAGTTCCTGGCACCCGGCTCAATGAAATTTGCCGTTGACAAGGTGCGCGAATCGGGTTGCGACGAAGTTATGGTCACCGACCGTGGCACCACATTCGGCTACGGCGACCTGGTGGTGGACTTCCGCGGAATACCCGAGATGCAGGCAGAGTGCAAGGCGCCCGTAATTATGGATGTCACCCATTCGCTGCAGCAGCCCAATACCACCGGAGGTGTGACCGGCGGCCGACCCGATATGATCGAAACCATAGCCCGTGCAGCTATTGCAGTAGGTGCCGACGGCCTTTTTATCGAAACTCATCCCGAACCGGCCAAGGCCAAGAGCGACGGAGCCAATATGCTGCATCTCGACCTGCTCCCTGCCCTGCTGAAACGTCTCACAGAGCTGCGCGCCACAATCAACCGCTTCTGAAAGACTTTTTCACAATTTCTTAGCAGTAATTTTTCAGTTTTTTGCTAACTTTGCTATTTGAATGGAGCAATTGCTGTACATACTGCCACGCGGGTTGGCCATAGGCGCTCTGATTTCGGCTCCGATGGGGCCGGTTGGAATGCTTATTATACAGCGCACTTTGTCAAAAGGGCGCTGGCCTGCGTTGTTTACCGGCATTGGTGCATCCATATCAGATCTGTTCTACTGCCTGCTCGCCGGCTTGGGCCTGAGCTTTGTCACCGACTTTATTGAGAGCCAGCAACTGTGGCTGCAACTCGGCGGTGGTATTGTCCTCGCTGTTTTTGCGGCATATCTGTTCAGGAAAAACCCCACCCGATCGCTCAAAAGCGTCCAGCCATTGCAGGCCTCAAACCTTTGGAGCGATCTCGTGACAGGATTCCTGTTCACATTTTCAAATCCTCTTATCCTGTTTTTCATAGTAGGTCTGTTCGCCCGGTTCTGCATAATTTTGCCCGACTTCGGCGTTCACCACTACATATTTGTGTATATTTGCATTTTGGGAGGAGCGATGCTGTGGTGGTACGGCATCACTTGGCTGGTCAACAAACTGCGCAAGCGCTTCAATGTGCGCTCCATGTGGTTTGTAAACCGCATTATAGCTATTATTCTTTTCGTTATGGGTATTATTGGAATAACCCTTGCCTTAATTGACATTCTTAAAGTATGAAAAACCGCATTTTGATAATGGCATGTGTGGCGGCATCGGCTTTGTCGTCCCACGCCCTTCAGCCCCGTTGGCTCGAGACTGACTCGGTTGCGGCTGTGGCACTGCGCACACGTGCCGATTTTCCCTACACCGTAGATGAGTTCTACGAAATAGCATCTAAGAAATACCCCGGGCTCACCCGTGGGCAGCTACAGACTTACATTGACAAGAAATACGTTGAGACCCTTGACTTTGACGGCACCAAACGTGTGTTCAAGAAAGCTCTGCGCAACCTGGCTCTGCTCGACCCCGCCCAGAGCAACTTCACCCATCGCGGCGCTACGGCATCCGCAGCCCGCATCAGCTATGCCGACTCTGTTCTGAAGTGGCAGCGCGGCAACAATCCTGTGGGCGGTGCTCACCGGGTGGTTTACCGTTTTTCGGTAGACGTACCCAATCACAAGGCCATACAGGGCGACCTGCTCAGGGTATGGCTTCCTCTGCCCCTGAAGACCGACCGCCAGAGCAATATAAAGATACTGAGTGCATCGCACCCTTACATACTGAGCGACGGTGAGTCGGAGCACAATACCATTTACTTCCAGAGTGCTGTAGGCGCGCCGTCTGACACCACTCACTTTGAGTACACTGCCACATTCGACACCAAGGGGCAGTATTTCTCGCCCGAATACATACTCTCGCATCTCAAGCCCTACAAGAAAAACAGCGGCCTGTACAAGCGTTACACCGCTACTGAACAGCCCCACATTGTGCGCCTTGATTCACTCGCACATGCCATTGCCGGCGATGAGACCAATCCATTCCTGCTCAGCGAGAAGGTTTACGACTACATCATCAGCAACTATCCCTGGGCCGGAGCGCGCGAGTACAGCACCATCCCATGTATACCACGCTATGTGGTAGACCAAAAGCATGGCGACTGCGGCCAAGTGTCGCTGCTATACATCTCGCTGATGCGTACCCTTGGTATCCCAGCCCGTTGGGAAAGCGGCTGGATGCTGCATCCCGGCGAGAAAAACCTCCACGACTGGGCCGAGGTTTACTTTGAAGGAGTGGGCTGGGTACCGGTCGACCCCTCTTTCGGTCGCTACACATCAAGCGACAACAAGGACATACAGACCTTCTACTCTCATGGCATGGATGCCCACCGACTGGCGGCCAACAAGGCCGTGGGCAAGGAATTTTATCCGGCCAAGCAATACATCCGCTCCGAGACTGTAGACTCGCAGATGGGCGAGGTGGAGGTGCTTCAGGGCAACCTGTTCTATCCTGCATGGGACAGCCATCTTCAGCTAATATCGGTTGAACCCGTGGAGGCCAAGAGCGCGAAAACTTTTTAAACTAAAACACACTGATACTTTTAATGAAAAAAATATTTTTACTAATCAACCTGCTCCTCGTGGCTATGAGCGGCTCGGCCTCGCTGCCGCAGCTCACCGACACCATGGGGCTGGTATCAATACCTGTGGCCAGCCTGCGCACACGCGGCGCACATGCGGCCGAAATGTCAACCCAGGCTGTGATGGGCACTCCCGTAGCAATACGTCAGCACAAGGGTGAATGGTATGAAGCCGTAACTCCCGAAGGCTACGTGGCATGGATTCCCCAGAGCAGCGTGGCACTGAAATCTCCGGCCGAGATGGCCGCATGGCGTGCCAACAACCGTAGATATGTAGTGTCAGACCTTTGGCAGACTCACGCATTCACCACACCCGCAGCATCCGGCCCGCGCGATGTTGTCACCGACCTCGTGCTCGGTGCCATTGTAGAAGCCGACCCCGCTGCTGAAGCGGTCGACGGTCGCATTGAAATAATTATGCCCGACGGACGACGCGGCTGGGCCGACCGTGCCTCGCTAACTCCCGTAGCCGAATGGGCCGACCAGCAATTTGATGCCGAAAAAATCCTCACCACAGCCTACTCTATGGAAGGCTCGCCCTACCTGTGGGGCGGCACTTCGATAAAGAGTGCCGACTGCTCGGGACTGGTGAAGGTGAGCTATCTAAACAACGGCCTGATACTGAAGCGCGACGCTTCGCAGCAGGCCCTCACCGGCACACGTCTTGATGCCGATGCATGGCGCACATATCAGCCCGGCGATCTGCTCTTCTTCGGCAACGCCGCCAAACAGAAGGTGACCCATGTAGGCATATACGACTCTAACGGCCGCTACGTGCACAGCTCGGGCCGCGTGAAGCGAAACAGCCTTGACCCCGATTCGCCTGACTATCTCTACTCACCCCTGTGGTCGGTGCGCATCAACGGCAACCAGGGCACCGAGGGCATCACCCGCGTGATAGAGCACCCCTGGTATTTCAATCTTTAACCTTTCCACTAATTACACACCATGAATCGCAGAAATTTCCTTAAAACCTCGGCGCTCGGACTGGCATTTGCCGCCGCGCCCATATCACTGTCGGCTGCCGGCTCGGTCACCAAAGCCGCTCCCCGCTCGGGCCGTCTCAACCTCAGCTTCGAACCCTACGAACTGAAGCTGCGCCATGCCTTCAACCTCGCAAAGAACCAGCGCACTACCACTCCCGGTGTACAGGTGCAGATTGAGTACGACGGCATCATAGGCTATGGCGAAGCCTCCATGCCCCCCTATCTGGGCGAGAACGTAGAGAGCGTTTGCAAGTATCTCAACTCGCTCGACCTGGCTCAATTCACCGACCCCTTCCGCTTTGATGATATACACGAATACATGGACAAGGTTTCGCCCAACGACCGTGCGGCCAAGGCATCGGTCGACATTGCCCTGCACGACCTTACCGGCAAAATCATGGGTCAGCCTTGGTATAAAATATGGGGACTCAACCCCGATAAAGCTCCAAACACCTCGTACACCATAAGCTATGACGAGGACCCCAAGGAGATGGCCGCCAAGATAGACGAAACCGCACCTTTCAAGGTTGTAAAGATAAAAATGGGTCTCAACCACGACAAGGAGATAACCGAAGCATTCCGCAAACGCTCCGACACTCCCATCTGCGTTGATGCCAATCAGGGGTGGAGCGACAAGCATCAGGCCCTTGAAATGTGCAAATGGCTTGCCGACCGCAACTGCCTGTTTGTAGAGCAGCCCATGCCCAAGGAAATGATTGCCGAAACCGCATGGCTGCGCGAACGCTCTCCGCTGCCTATCATCGCCGATGAATTTCTGCAGCGACTGCCCGACGTGAAACGCGCTGCCGAGGCCTACGACGGCATCAACATAAAGCTCATGAAGAGCACCGGCCTGCACGAGGCTCACAAGATGGCCACTCTGGCCCGCGCCCTCGACATGAAGGTAATGCTCGGATGTATGACCGAGACATCTTGCGCCGTAACAGCCGCAGCCCAGATTTCGCCTATGGTTGACTGGGCCGACCTCGACGGTAACCTGCTCATTGCCAACGACCGTTTTGACGGTATAAAGATTATAGACGGCAAGGTTACCATACCCGACCGCCCGGGTATTGGGGTTGAACTTATCTGATGCCTGATATCCACCCGATATATTATCCCCGTTTTTACCTTTCTTCGGTAAAAACGGGGATTCTGTTTACAAAGTGACATATTAAGTGTTGACTTTGTATATGAAAAGAATGAATCTTAGAGTGTGTTTGAATTTAACGCACTCTTAAAAATAGCACAATTTTTTATAGATAATATCCTTTTACGATATTATCTATTGATATTTTTGCTATCTTTGCATCATGACTCTCGAAGATTTCAGAAATACACCATTCAGAATGCAGGACATGAGTTCTGTATTTCCGGATTGCGTAAATCTTGCAACGAAAGCAAAGCGGTTGGAGCGCGATGGCGAAATCATAAGGTTAAAAAAGGGGCTGTATGTGGCAAGCCCTCTGACAAGCCGTGCGGAATTGTCGCCGTTTCTCATAGCAAATCACATATATGGACCATCGTATGTGTCAATGCAGACAGCGCTGCGATATTACGGGCTGATTCCTGAAGCCGTCTATTCTGTCCAATCTATGACTACCGGAGTTGCAAGAGACTATGAGAACCCGATTGGGACATTCAATTACATTCATGTTCCGGCCGGATATTATAATATCGGAGTGACAATGAAAGAGGAAGCCGAGGCTTCATTTATGATTGCGACTCCTGAAAAAGCCCTTTGCGATCTTATGGTATTCACTCCAAATCTGAATCTGAGATTTCAAACATCAATGCGTGAATATCTTGAAGAAGACATACGCTTAGATATGGATGCACTTCTGAATTTTGACCTTGACATTATTAAGGACTGCGCTGAAGTATCACGCAAGAAAACAATGTTGAACCAACTTATAAAATTCGTAGAGAATGAGCGGAATATTTGACAACCTCTACAGAAAACTGACAACCAAACCGGCCTTAATCTGACAACCCTTTTTAGGAATAGACACTTAATTAATCATTTTTCAATATATTAACATACTTTAACTAAATCAGGGGGGGGTAATTTACATACTATCATTACCTTTGCGACCATAAAAAACATGCTTGGTATGACACCAATCAATTAAGAACCACAATATTATGAAAACGCTTGCTCCTTTCTCCTCAAATCAACGAATGAACGGCTTTAGGCTGCTGATTGGCCTGCTCATACTTTTCATTTCCATAAACTGGCCCCTTAGCTCGAACGCCCAAGACTACAACGGCAAGAAATTTTATGTTGCCGGCAGGGTTTTCGATAAATATACCGAAAAAGACATACCTCACGCCAAACTCAAACTGATGTCGATGACCGACAGCACGGTGGTGCTTGAGACCGAAGCGTACGACTACATGTATACCCCTACAGGGAAATGGGAACTCGCTGAATTCAGCTTTTACGGCATTATAAACGACCGTCCGTATATGATCGAGGCTTCGGCTGACGGCTATGAGACCATGTACTACCCCTTGGAGCAGGAAAAACTCAAGGGTCGCGTGGAACACCTCACCATGCCTATAATGATGATTCGTGCAGCCAAAGTACTTTCTGAGGTATCGGTAACGGCCTCAAAAGTAAAATTCTACAACAAAGGCGACACCATAGTCTACAATGCCGATGCCTTCATTCTGGCCGAGGGAACAATGCTCGACGGATTGCTGCGCCAGATGCCCGGAGTGGAGCTGAAAGACGACGGCGGTATTTACGTAAACGGCGAGTATGTGGAGGAACTGCTGCTCAACGGCAAGGATTTCTTCAAGGGCGACAACAAAGTGATGCTCGAAAACATAGGCGCATATACCGTAAAGAATATCGAAGTATATCGCAAGCAGAAAGACATCGACCGCGTGCTCGGCGAGGGATACGGAGTTAAATCCTTGGCCATGGACGTAAAACTCAAAAAAGAGTATAATCAGGGGATGATGATAAATGCCGAAGCCGGCTATGGCACCGACGAGCGCTATCTCGGCCGCCTGTTTGGCATGTGGTTCTCCGACCACGCCCGCGTGGCTGCCGTAGGCAACCTCAACAACCTCAACGACGACCGTAAACCCGGCGAGCAAACCGGTTTTGACCCTAACGCCATAGGCACCGGAGTAATGAAGAACCTCTACGGCGGTTTAGACTATTATGTGGGGAATCGCAAGGAAGGCTGGTGGTCAAACGGCAGGGCTGTGCTACGCCGCTCAGTACTTCAAAACGAAGAACGTACTTTCCGCACCAATTTCCTTGAGAGCGGCGATACCCACGACCGCCAATACAGCAATGCCAAGAGCAAGAATATATATTTCTACACCGATCACCAGTTTGCCAAACAGAAAGAGGGAAAATACTTCTGGCAGATTCAACCCAAACTTGAATATACCGATAATGATGTTCTCAGCGACCTCACAGCCGCCACGTTCAGCGAACCCCAACCCGAGGCAACACGCGAGTTTATCGAAAATATTTACAACGGCATACACACATCGGCACTTCAAAGCCTGATAAACCGTAATCTCAGCGCCAACAAGTCAAAGGGTCACAAGCTTTTTGCCAACCTGTGGAGCAACGGCCGATTTGTAATACCCGGCACACCCGATGCCATCACCTATCTGGTGGCCGGAAAATATACCAAGAGCAAAAACCGCAGCTTCGAGCGTTTCGGTATAAACTACGGTCAGAATCCCGACTTTGCCGAAATAGCCGACCGCTACATAGCCGACTTCCCCAATCACATCTCGTCGGGCAAGGCTTCCGTAGGCTATAACTGGAACCCCGCAGGTAACTTGCACACCGACATATATTATGAGTACTTCTATCAGGATTCAAAGGCAACCTCCGACCTCTTCCGCCTCGAACAGCTCTACGACGGCTCATTCGGCGACACACCGCTCGGCTATCTGCCCTCGATGGCCGAATATCAAAGCACCATCGACCCCTCGCTCAGTTATGTGAACCACACATGGCAGGACTTGCACAAACTGTCGGCTGAGGTGGATTACTACTTGAGAGAAAAATTCTCGCTGAACGTCGGGTTGCCCGTACTCATTGATCATCAAGGCATAAGCTACACCCGCGGTTCAAACCACAAGGTGCTCAACCGCCGCAAGGTAAGACTGGGCGAAGCTTCCCTAAGGGCTTACATAATGTTCAGCGGCAAAAAGACGTTGGGCATCACCGGCTCTTTCAAACACGAAGCTCCCGACCTGCTCAACATGATAGACATACGCGACGACCGCAATCCTCTCAATATCAAGGAAGGCAATCCCGATCTTAAAGATGCTTCCTTATATAATATGTCGGTAAATCTCAGAAAATACGGCAACACCATGCAGTATTATGCCATAAATTTCGGAGGTACAAGCAATGCCCTCGCCGCCGGATATATCTACAACCCCACCACCGGTGTCAGGACTTCAAAGATTTATAATATAAACGGTAACCGATTCATAAACCTGCGCCAGGAATACCAAGGATCTTTCGGCCCCAAGTCGGCATTCAGCTTCCGTAACACCACAGAGCTGAGCCATGTACACAGCGTTGACCTAATGAGCGAGAGCGGCACCACGCCGGCACGTCGCGCCGTGAACAACTGGGGCGCAGCCGAAAAGATAACCGTTACCTATAATTTCCACAACAGCCGTGCCGGTATTTTCTTCGACGGCGACATCAACCGCTACGAGAGCAAGCTCAAGGAATTCAACAGCTTCAACGCCGCCACACTTAAGTATGGCGCACAGGCTGTGATATCACTGCCGGCCAACTTCCAGATTTCAACCGACTTCACCATCTACATGCGGCGCGGATACTCCGACCCCGACCTCAACACCAACAACTACGTATGGAATGGCCGAATATCGTACAACATACCCAAGGCCGGGCTAACATTCATGCTCGACGGCTTCGACCTGCTGCACGACCTGAGCAATGTACAGTATCGCGTAAACGCCCAGGCCCGCACCGAGACCTACCGAAACGTCATCCCGCGCTACGTGCTGTTCCATGTGCAATGGAAATTCAACAAGCAACCCAAAAAGAAATAATATACCTGACCATAAAGCCAACCGTCGGAATTATCCGGCGGTTTTTTATTCTGTATTGTTCACTCTTGAATTGATTAAAAATTGACCAAATTGGTTCAAAATTAACTAAATTTTGAATCATTAACATATTTTAATTTTATATTAAGGTTTGTTTATATCTTTTTTCATAACTTTGACAAATTATTTATCTATTCAGTACCTTAAATCTCCAAATCGGAAATTCTTCCATCAACCTCAAAACCAATATAGCTCCTAAAGCTTGATTATATTACCATTCATCTCATAACACAATATGAAAAAGCTCATTTTACTTTTATTCTGCTTTATGCTTTGTCAGGCTTCCTCATACGCCAAAGACAAAGCACCTGAAGTTCAAGAAGTGTCAGTATTTGGCGAAGGTGTAGGCAACGGTGGCCGCCCGGTTATTGTAGTGACTTGTTCTGCCAAAAAGGCCGATAAGGTGACCGCAGCCGAAATATGCAACAGCGCAGTGCGCGCGGTGCTATTCAAAGGCTGGGTCGACAAGTCAAAAAGCAGCTCGTTTGATTCATCGGTCAATCATCCGGCAATCGCCGGCAACCCCGATGTGGAGATCCAACACACCGACTACTTCAACGATTTCTTCAGCAGCGGCGAGGCAGCCAAGTACGTCGACATCGTGGAAGACACACGCAAGGTTACCAAAAGCGGCAAGGTTTACCTTGTGAGCCAGACGGTTTCTGTGAATGTTCCGGCACTCCGCTCCAAGCTCGAACGCGACAACATTATCAAATCACTTAAATCCGGTTGGTAACATGAAACGTCTTACAGCCTTTATGGCCGCGCTTGTGTTGATGTGCACAGCGTCGGCCCAGGAAAACGAGATACGTCGTATTCCGCAATATTCCAACGATACAGAGCAAAACGACTATTCCACCTACGAGAGCGGATTCTGGATGGCTGCCGAGGCCCTTGGCGGCGTTTCGTGTCACTTCAGCGGTTCAAATCTCGGACTGGCCGAGGCCGATGTCACCGCCGGATACCGCTTCAACCAGTTCATTAAGGTAGGTGCAGGTATAGGTGCCCGCTATTACATAAATCAGGGTCACATGCGCCGTACGTCAATCAAGTGGGGCATGCCGCTGTTTGTCACCGCCCGCGGTAATTTCATCTCCTCCACCTATCGCACCTGTGTGCCATACTGGGGCATGGAAGTGGGCGGATCCATACGCGACGGCTTCATGTGGCGTCCCACCCTGGGACTGCGATTCGGCGAACCGCGCGGCGCGTTTACCCTGGGCCTGAGCTATATGGGTCAGGAACTTGCCACATTGAACAAGAAAGGCGAGAAGACCGCCAAGTACACCAATTTCGTATGTCTAAGACTCGGATATGAATTCTAAATTTTTCACTATGGCCGCAATCGCATTGATGCTTGCTTGCGGCTCGTGCTCCAAAAAGACCACCGAGGTGGTCTCATCGGCTGCATACACCAATTTTGAAACCACATGTATGGGCGTGGAGCACGACGGCTCGCAGACCCTGCGCGCATGGGGTAAACGACGCCGTGGAGCAGGCCAAGAAAAACGCCGTCAACGATGTGCTGTTCAAGGGTATCAAAGGAACAGGCCCGTGCAACAGCACTCCCCTTGTACCCGAAGTTAATGCACGTCAACGCTATTCGCGATATTTCAACCCCTTCTTCAAGGACGGCGGCGAGTATTCCAAATTTGTAAAACAGGAAAAATCGCACGAAACTTCTGAAATCAAAGCCCGCGGTACCTCGGTTGAAAACTGGGGTGTGATAGTAACCGTGGATCGCGAAGCCCTCAGACAACAACTCGAGAAGGACGGAATTCTGGCTCCCGGCACTTCTCATTGAACGAGCTATAAATCTAACCCCAAATAACCAATCATCATGAAATTATTATCAAAATTACTTCTTTCCACCGCTATGGTATGCTGTGCACAGATTGCAGTGGCAGCTCCCCCAAAGCTGATGATTCTGCCCGACAAAACCTGGTGCGTCGAAAAAGGTTACTTTACCGAAACCGAACGCAACGGCAAGGTGCGTCAGACCGAAGACTACGACAAAGCTCTAATCGACAAGGACTTTGTGAATGTACAGACCGTTATTGCCCAGGTTATGGCCGAACGCGGCTTCCCCGTTGTGAGCGCAATGGCCCAGCAGGAAAGCGACGACGAGGACGAAATGCTCGACGAAGCCTTTGAAGGCGCCGAAACCGGCTCGGGCGTGCAGACAAACTCGTTTGATGAAATCGTAAAACGTGCCAAACCCGATATCACACTCAAGATAGGCTGGAATGTAAACGCTGCCGGCTCGCTCTATTCGGCTGACGTGCGCATGGACGCCATTGACACATATAGCAACAAGCAGGTAGCTCCCATAGCCGCCCAGACCGGTGAAGTACGCCGCACCGTTCCGCTGGGCGTTGCCATCAAGGGCAGCATGGCCCAGAATATGGACAACTTCTGCTCTACCCTTCAGAGCTACTTTGACGACATTCAGACCAATGGCCGCGAGATTCGTCTTGATGTACGCATCGTCGACAATGGCGCCGGCACTACTATGAATCAGGAATTCAACGGCGAGGAACTCGGCTCCATCATTTACAAGTGGGTCAACGACAACACCGTAAACAACCAGTTCAGTGAACGTTCAAGCGGCCGCAACATGCTACGCTACGACCAGGTGCGCATTCCTCTCAAGGGCAGCGACGGTCGCGCACTCGACGCAAAACGCTGGGCTGCAGGCCTGCAGAAGTTGCTCAAGAACCTCGGTCTCACTGCCGAAAACGCATCACCGAGCCTTGGTACAGCCCGCATCTACATAGGAGAAAAATAAATTTACCGCTATGAAAATACGTCATTTAGCAATAACTGGGCTGCTTGCACTCGCGTCTGCTTCGGCCTATGCCGCCGACTGCGAGATAGGCATGGGCATAGCCCCCATAACCGAGGGCGACAATGTGGATGCCAAGGTGGCCCGACAGCTCGAAGCCAAGCTCAAGAGCGCACTTACATACAATGGTGTGGCCGCAGGCGACTACGACTGCCAATTCTTCATCGCCGGCAGGTTTGACCATTCATATTCAGAACAAGCCGGCGGCGTGGGTGGCCGCGTATTGGTGAAAACCGATCTGCAACTGGCCATCTGCGACGGCGAGGGACAGAAGGTGTACGCCACTACAAGCATTCCGCTGAAGGGTGTGGGTGCTACCGACCAGCAGGCACTCGTGCGCGCCATGAGCTCGCTCAACGCCCGCAATCCCGAGTTCGCAAGATTTGTCGAAAACGGCAAAGCCAAGATTGTTGATTACTTCAACAAGAACTATTCAACATACATCACCAAGGCAAACCGCTCGCTCAAAGCTCGCGACTACGACGAAGCTCTATACTGGGCATCGTCAATACCCGAATGTTGCAACGGCTACAGCGAGGCTCACGCCCTTGTCCTCTCCATCTACAACGATAAAATCAACTACGACGCTGCCATGCTGCTGGCTCAGGCCGAAGGCGCATGGGCTGCCGACCCTACATCAGACGGTGCTGCCGCCGCCTACGGTTATCTCGCACAGATCGACCCCTCGGCCTCTTGCTATGACAAGGCCAAAGCTCTGGGTAAAAAAATCGGTGCTACCGTTAAAGAAGACTACGACTTCGAAACCAAGGAAAAATACCGCGACGCCGTAGCTCTTGAAAAAATGCGTATTAATTCAGCTCGCGATGTTGCCATTGCTTGGGCTAAAAGCCGTCCGCGAACTATAGTAAGACACCACTGGTGGTGGTAAAAAACACACAAACAACAACCTCAATAACCAATCGTTATGAAAAAAGTATTTTTATCAGCAATTGCTTTGGCTATGTTGTCAGTTCCTGCAGCAATGAAGGCTCAGGAAGACCTCAAGTTCATGCGCAGCTCAATATACACAATCCTTGTTAACTCAGAGGAACAGAACACTCGTCTCGACAAGGAAGCTATGGATGTTGACCCCGAGGGATATGCCGAAACCCTCAAGGCCGCCGGAATATCAAGCCTGGGAGTTCTGCCCAAGCAAGTATTCCCCACAATAGCCATCCCCGAACAGTTCTACGACCACAACCTGCCCCTGCGCGTGCTCGATTTCGACGAAATAATCACCGGAATCACTCCCGAGCAGGCCAAGGAAGCACGTCCCAAAGGCGGCGGCTTCAAGAAGGGTCTCACAGCTGTGGGCGGTGTTGCCATGGCTACAGCTTCTGGCGATACAACTTCGTCGGTACTGCGCGTTGAAAAAGTTGACGACTATATGCACGCCGCAGTCAACAAATTCCTCGCCGACAACAAAATAGCCGATAATATGGTAGCAAAGTGGTACAACTACAATCCCGAGGCCACCCCGCAATTCAACCCCAACCTCATTACCGAGCGCGGTTTCTACAATGCCGATGCCACCGATCTGGCCAAGGCTTCGGTAGATGCCAACTTCAAAGCCATGCTCTCGAGCCAGGGCTTCGAACTGCTCAACAATACATTTGTAGTGGCTACCAATCTGCGTTTCCGCAACAACAAGGCCGTGGCGCAGGAAATATCTGACATCGCCGCCACCACAGCAGCCGTAGCCGGCAGCCAGTTAGGCGGTCTGGGTCAGTTGGCAGGTACGCTCGCCGCCAAGGCCGGCACTCAGGCCCTGACCAACGCACTGATGAAGGACATGTACTCAGTGACCGCCGTCACCAACCTCTACAAACTCGAGTGGAACGATGATATCGACATGGCCCTGAGCGACAAGGTGCTTTTCAACGAAAACGCCACTTTGCAGGACCTCATCGACGCCGGTATGTGCAAACTCACCTACGTAGGCCAGAGCAAGGCCCGCTCGGGTGTGAAGAAAGACAAGACCAAGACCCTCGACCAGCTGGCTTCAAACGCCACCGCACGCGCTATGGACAAGGCTCTGGCCAAGCTTCAGGTAGAAAACGAGGTATTCCGCACCACAGTGCCCGTATCTAAGTGCGCCGACGGATTTGTTTACGCCAAAATCGGCTCAAAGGAAGGTGTGACTCCCGGCGACGAATACGAAATCCTGGAACAGCAGCTCGACCCCGCCACCAACAAATATTCCTACAAAAAAGTAGGTTCGGCCAAGGTTGAGAAGGGTGCTGTATGGTTCAACACAATCGGTGCCGAAGAAATCATAGCAAACGCCGAACCCAAAGATGCCGAAAAGATGAAAGAAGCCATGAACCTCGGCTACACCAAGTTCAAAGCCGGCAAAAAAGACTTCTCGGGCTACTATCTGCGCCTTGCCAAGAAAAAAGGCAAAATCGAAGACTAATCACCAAGTTTCTGATTATTACACCATGCCGGAGCCTGCAAGCTCCGGCATTTTCACGGAAAACGGGCCAAACTTTCTGATTTTACAATAAATTTTAAAATGATGATTTGCACATATCAGAAAAAATCCCTAACTTCTTGACTTTGTCACTTTTGAGGGTTATAACTCTGGCTGTCAGGGTTGTAACCCTCAAAAGTTTGTAGTAATTGGT
>CAMTKF010000051.1 GCA_947072905.1 uncultured Bacteroidales bacterium | reverse complement strand
CTAATTTACTAATAATCTGCAAATTGTGCAACTTTTTCATTTGTAAATATTTAGAATTTTAATTCAACCAACGGGTAAGTGATAATATAAATGTTTCGCCCCAATCAAGCAGAAGATCGTGGCCGTCTGAATTCAAATGTGCGGTATCTTTGGGAGCCTGAAAATACTTGGCTCTGAAGTCGGCATCGCCCACCTTGATTCCGCCGGTAACTGATGCGTCGAGTACGGGAATACCATATCGGGCGCAAATGCGATGAATTTCGGCAGTCACTTCCTTGAAATAAGGACGTTCCACAGCCCAGGGAGTTACAAAACCGATGGGTTTGCCGGGATATTTGGCACGCAGGCCGGCGCAGAGTGCATCAAGTCCGTTGCTGAATGCTTCCCATGTACCACGGCGTGCGGCAAGGTAGTCGGCATCGTTATGGCCTGCAATCACCACTATTATATCTGCGGTATCGGGCATAGACAGATAACGCTCGGTCATAGCCGGGCCGAAGCCGTCTTTTGTACGGTCGAAGGCTATGCTGCTGCCGTTGCGTCCGAAGTTCAGGTAGGTCATGCCATGGCGGTCGGCCACCTTGTTGTGCCAAGTTTCGGTAAACGGACGCTTGTGGTTGCGCACATAGCTGTCGCCCAGGAAGCAGATTGTCTTACCCTGAAGTTTGTCGCCGTTGGCTGCTGCGGCGCTTGCGCTTATGCACACTGCGGCCAGTGCCATAATTATGTATCTTAAGAATTTCATATCATTCAACTCTAAAAATCGAAAAGTTAACAGAACCGTAGGTGCGGTGATCTATAAATCCGGGCAAACTGCTGAAGTCATGGCTTTTGTTATGCTCTACAATAACCAATGTGCCCGGGGCTACAGCTGCGCTCGACAATATCTTGCCGGGAATTTCAGCAAAACCTTCCATATCGTATGGAGGATCGGCAAACACAACATCAAAGCTACGCGTTGCCGAGGCCAGGTAGCGCAGGGCGTCGCCGCGTATCACTGTGAGGTTCTGCACATTAAGCTGCTGTGCAACCTTGCGTATGAAATTATATTGAGTGGCAGCTTTCTCCACACATACCACCTCGGCACACTCACGCGATAGAAATTCAAATGTAATGGCTCCTGTACCCGCAAACAGATCGAGGGCTGTCTTGCCTTCGAGGTCAATCAGGTTTTCTATCACATTAAATATATTTTCACGTGCAAAGTCGGTGGTAGGCCTTGCCGAGATATTAGTAGGCACGTCGAAACGCCGACGGCCGTATTTGCCTCTTATTATTCGCATAACGGTAATATTACTAATGGGAAGGGAGCTTTATGAGCCGTTGAGTCGCCGTGATATGCCGCCGACGGGAAGATGGCCGGCAACACATTGGCTACAAATCTCGACAGCTCGGGCATAAGATGATGACGACGCTCTGAATTTCCCGACACCACTATCTCGTCGTAATCAGGATCGAGCCCGCATTGCTTGAAAACAGCCAGAGCGCGGTACACACACTCGTCTGCCGAAGTACAAGCCACATGCTGCAACGCGCACAGCCCAAGCCGGTTGTACACCAATAAATCCAGGGTGTCGGTTCCTATATTTACATACATACGTGCGGCTGCCAGGCTCTGTTTCTTGCGCATGCAGTAGCGGTTGAGTAGTTCGAGCACGTGGTGGCGCGAACCCATGTCGTAGGTTCGGCTCACGAAGTTGTCAACACCGCGATCCACGGCATATATGAGTTTCTCACGCGAATCGAGCGGTGCCTCGCGTATTACCCATTCGCTGCCAAGGTTGAGCATACGTCCGAAATTGTCGGGTTGAACGTCTGCGGGTACAACGGCCGTCTTCACTGTGTCAAATACGATATCGACCTTGCGGAACGGCAACAGCAACATAGGATTGGCATACACAACATCCTCGATGGCCGACGCTCTCGACGATACAGCAGCATCGTAAGGCAGATATTCAGATATGACAGAGCCTTCGCCCACCACAGGGCAGGCGAAGACCGAGATACCTTTATCGCCCGTCATTAAAGACAGACGCCATAATTCAGGATTGTCAATCAGATCTTTTGAAAGTGCTTTCACTTATTAAATTTAAATACAATGGTGCGGTCATACACTTCGCCCGGGCGTAGAATCTGGCAGGGGAAGTTGTCGTGATTGGGCGAATCGGGCAATCCCTGACATTCGATAGCCACACCGTCGTAGTCCTTGTAGGTCTCGCCGTTAACACCGGCAGGACAACCGTCGAGCCAGTTGCCTGTATATACCTGGGCACCGGGCTGGTCGGTGTACACGTCGAGAGCTATGCCGCTGATGGGGCTTTCGAGGTGAGCAGCCACTGTGTCGAGACCGGGATTGTCGAGCACCCAGCAGTTGTCGTAGCCCTTGCCGAAACGCAGAGCTTCGAAATCGGCCTTGATATCGCGGCCTACGAGCTTGGTTTCTGTAAAGTCCATGGGTGTGCCGGCCACCGGAGCCAGCTCGCCGGTGGGAGCAAGGCTGTCGTTGGTAGGCAGCCAGCGCGATGCGGCTATGCGCAGATTGTGTTCAAGGCCATTTGCCTTGTCCACACCGTGAAGGTTGAAGTAGGTGTGGTTGGTGAGGTTGATGGGGGTTGCGCTGTCAGTGGTAGCCTCGTAGTGAATGGTGAGGGCATTGTCTTCGCTCCATGTATATGTCACGGCCACGTCGAGATTGCCGGGATAGCCTTCGTGTCCGGAGGGCGACTTCAGTGTGAAGCGAACGGCGTCGTCGGCTGTTATTTCGGTGTTCCATATTTGGTTCTGGAATCCTGTGGGGCCACCGTGCAAGTGGTTGGGACCGTTGTTGCATGCAAGCTGATAGTCAACTCCGTCGAGGGTGAATTTACCCAGTGCGATGCGGTTGGCAAAGCGTCCGGGAGTCTTGCCCAGGCAGGGGCCGTCCTCAAAGTAGTCAGTTGCGGGATTTTTGTATTCAAGAGTTACGTTGTGCATCTTGCCCTCCTTGTCGGGGACAATGATGGCAAGAATACCGGCTCCTACACTTGAGAGTTTCACACTTGCACCTGATGCGTTGGTGAGTTCAACCACCGTGACTTCGCCACGTGGCGATTGATATTGAGCTTTTGTGACTTTCATAGCTAATAAATTCAAGATTATTTTTTGCAAATTTACAAATTTTTCGCAGAAATCATGCGTTTTTCGTCAAATGAATTGTTTATAATACATCACCAAAAATTCAAGTCTCATGAACATCAAAACAATCCGAAATCCAAGTGCGTGGCAATTAGGCGGCATACTTTTACCTGCAATCATCTCGCTCTTTGTATTCATGCAGCAGGGCAGCCGGCCTTTATGGGCTGAAATAATGTTTTGGATTTCTGCATGCGTATACATAGCCACTCTATGCTATTTCTGCCTGAAACAGAAATGCTACGGACAGCTGATATTAAATATAATTGCCATATTGGTCATAATCATACCCTTTGAATTTATGTAATATTGCTGTCATAATTATTAAATAACTTAAACAAATGGTGTGCAAAACGTAAATAATTGTTAACACGCGGTCGTTTTATAGCCTGATTTGTTACTTTTTTAGAGGTAAAGGGTGTATCTTTGCCAAGAATTTAGAAAATTGGACTGTTGCATACCACCGTTTTTGGCTCAATGAGAGTCAACCCACGCATTCCGATTCAAGGTGGTAATTATGAACTTAGACATATAATTATGGCTAATATACTGACAAATCTGACTGTATGCCGTCGTCGCGACACCCCGGACAGGGTTGTATTCCACGACCGCAATGCCGATGGCGAATGGAAAGCCTATACTTGGGCTCAATTTGCCAACGACGTCGACAACGCAGCCTTCGCTCTTGAAACCTTAGGTATCAAATCCGCTGACAAGATTGCTATTTTCTCGGCAAACTGCCCCGAAATACTTGTAACTGACTTTGCAGCCTACCGTAACAGAGCCGTGCCTGTATCGCTCTATGCTACAAGCAGCCTCGAACAAGTTGAATACATTGTAAGTGAATCCGGGGCACGCTTTGCGTTTGCAGGCGACCAGAATCAATTTGATATCCTGTGCAAAATCTATGACAATTGCCCCAAACTGGAGCGTATTATAGCTTTCCACGACGATATCACAGTAAATCCCGACGACAAACGCTGCATGACTTTTGCCGCTCTGCTCGCTCTGGGCAATGCAGCTTCTACAATGTGCCGCGACGAAGTGGCCCGCCGCTCACGCCAGGCCGAAGCCGATGATCTCGCCACACTGATCTACACATCGGGTACATCGGGCGAGCCCAAGGGGGCCATGCTCACCCACAGCAACTTTGACGCCGCTCTCAAGATTCACAAGCAGCATCTGTCGATGCTCACCGAGAACGACACTTCGATGTGTTTCCTGCCGCTGAGCCACATTTTTGAAAAGGCTTGGACTTACTTCTGCCTGTACATGGGCATAGAAGTCTACATCAACCGCAATCCCAAAGAGATACAGCAAACCATCAAAGAAGTACGTCCCACTACCATGTGCAGTGTGCCGCGTTTCTGGGAAAAAGCTTACGCCGCTATACAGAACAAGCTGTCGAGGGCAACCGGTTTGCAGAAGAAAATCATCATCAAGGCCCTCAAGGTAGGCGCCGACCGCAATATCAACTATGTGCGCCTTGGCAAGAAAGTGCCCCTGTTGCTCGAACTTCAATACAAGGTACTCGACAAGAAGGTACTCAGCACCATACGCCGCGCCATGGGTGTGGAAAACGGCAACCTCTTCCCTACCGCCGGCGCTCCGCTCTCGGCCAATATCGTTGAATTTTTCCGCGCCATAGGTGTGCCTATCGTCATAGGATACGGACTCAGCGAAACCACAGCTACCGTAAGCTGTTACCCGCAGGTAGGATATCAGATAGGCACGGTGGGTACTCCCATTCCGCAGGTGCAGGTACGCATAGGCGAGAACAACGAGATACAGGTCAAGGGTCCCACAGTGATGAAGGGTTACTTCCACCGCCCGGCCGACACAGAAAACGCATTCACCGAAGACGGATGGTTCCGCACGGGCGATGCCGGCTATATCAACTCCAACGGCGCCATCGTCCTCACCGACCGCATCAAGGATCTTTTCAAGACCTCAAACGGCAAATACATCGCACCTCAGGCCATTGAAAGCCGTCTTGGCGAAGACCGCTTCATAGAACAGGTGGCTGTGATAGGCGACAACCGCAAGTACGTCTCGGCCATCATCATTCCGGCTTTCGAAGCCTTGAAGGAATATGCCGAGCGCCATAAGATTGCCTTCAAGAGCGTTGACGACCTTGTAGACAATTCGGAAATCAAGCGTTTCTTTGCCGAACGTATCGAGCGTCTGCAGCGCGGACTCGCAGGATTTGAAAAAATCAAGAAGTTCACCCTGCTGCCCAAGGAGTTCACAATTGAAAACGGCGAGCTCACAAATACATTGAAGCTACGCCGTCCTATCATCAACCGCCACTATGCCAACGTCATAGAGGCGATGTATGCTACAGCCTGACCGACCCGTCCTCTACGGCAGGATGAATCAGGGCAAGAGCCAGCACGGCAGTTGCCCGGGGTGTACGGCCTGTAATACTTGAACAAGGATAGCCCTGCGGTATTTCCACAGGCGTATCAGATACCACAAGCCATTGACGCGGCTCCATAACGGAGGTTTCGTCAATGGCTTCTTTTATTGAAGCCGGGTTTATGAGCACAACGGTATCTATATGTTCGCCTCGCCGGTCTATATCCTGAGCAATGGCTGCGGCTGCCACAGGATAAAATCTGGCACCGCAACTCTGAGCCAGCGAGCGGCCGCGGTTGGCGTCGGCCGCGGTGAAGCACACTGTGCAACCGGCCCCGACAAGTTTTCTCACCAATTCCTCGCCGGCGGCCGATGTATCAGCCCCGCAAACAAGCACCTGCTGATGCGGATATTTCAGGCCGGGACGTTTTGCGCTTGAAGATTTCGCGCCGAGCCGGCCGCGTGCATAATCCTCCATACGCTTTTCAAGATAATTATCTGCCATTTCTAAGGTGGTAATTTCTGATTGATTTAGCAAGATTTATCAATCCGTTAGAATAATCATTGTACAGTTTGTCAATTTCGGTCTTTACTCCGCCGTCTATGGTGCGGATTATGGTCTCGAAATCGCGCCGCGATATATACGATGCAAAGTCGCTTATCATATCCTCGTCTATAAGATGGGCGAGATGGCTCAGGATTGTCTCAACCTTCACACCCTTGATATCGGCTATCTCGCCAAGCGGCACCCTTGCGTTATGCAGTATGAGAGTTTCCTTGTAGGTGGAGCCTTGCGGCATGGATGCGCTCATGCCCTCAAATTTGCGTATCGCCGCTATGAAACGTTTGCCGTATCTCACAGCCTTGCGCTCGCTCACGCCGCTTATGTTGGGCAATTCCTCTACAGTAGCCGGACGCTTTGTAGCCATTTCGAGCAGCGCGGGGTCGTTGAACACAGCCTCGGCAGGCAACGATGCCGCAGCCGCCACAGCGCGGCGGGTCTGCTTCAGTTGCTCGAAAAGCTGCTTCACAGGGTCCAGGGTCATTGCAGGCTTCTCTGTCTTGCCCGTGTTCTTCTTCGTATTCTCATAGCGCGAGAATGTAGTAAGCTCCACTTTCACCCTGCCATATATGGCCTCCATGCCGTATGGGGTGACACGCAGGTGGTTCTGCTCGTCGTATGCCACTTCAAGTAGGCCCAGCTGTATCATCTGGCCTATATATGCGTTCCATTCCTGGGTGGAGAGGTCGCGCCCCACCCCGTAGGTCTTGATGCGGTCGTAGCCTTTCTGGCGTATTTCGGCACGCGATGAACCGCGCAGTATGTCGGTAAGAATCAGTATGCCTACCTTCTGGTCGGTGCGTATGATGGCACTGCCGGCCTTCTGCACCAGCACACTGCCGTCAAAGCGCGAGGGCGGGTCGAGGCACACATCGCAGTTGCCGCAATCGTGATCCATCACCTCGCCGAAATAGCTCATGAGCATACGGCGGCGGCATATACCGGCCTCGGCAAACTTCTGCATCCAGTCGAGCTTCTCGGCTGTAATCAGCGGCCGACCCGACTCCTCTATGAAATGTTGGCGCATTATCACGTCCTGATACGAGTAAAACAGCACCGTCTCCGACGGCAGACCGTCGCGTCCGGCACGGCCTATCTCCTGATAGTAGCTCTCTATATTTCCGGGCAGATTGTAATGCACCACCCATCGTATGTTGCTCTTGTCAATACCCATGCCGAAGGCTATAGTGGCGCATACCACCTGCACATCGCCGTCGGTGAAGGCTTTCTGAGCCTTGGCTCTGTCCTCGGCCGGAAGTCCGGCGTGGTAAACGGCACAACGGAAACCAAGTATCTCGAGAGTCTTGCCCAGCTCCTCGGCACCCTTGCGCGAGAGCGTGTACACTATTCCTGAATCGTTGGGATATTTGCGCAGCATTTCGGTAATCACAGCCACCTTCTGCTTCTTGCCGCCACTCTGTATCACTTTGAGCGACAGATTGGGACGATTGAACGAGCCTGTCCAACGCAGCGGATTCACAAGTCCAAGCTGCTTCACTATATCATCGCGTGTAAGGCGGTCGGCCGTGGCGGTGAGGGCCATCACCGGAATGCCCGAGAAACGCTCCTTGACCACCGACAGGCGTGTATAGTCGGGGCGGAAGTCGTGGCCCCATTGCGATATGCAGTGGGCCTCGTCGATGGCAAACATTGATATACGCATATTGCGCACCCAGGCATCCATATCGGCAAGCAGACGCTCGGGCGACACATACAGCAGCCTTATCTTGCCTGTAGCGGCATTTTCGAGTATCGTACGGTTTTCGGTCTCACTCTGATTGGAATGGATGGCCGCTGCCGGAATGCCGTTTGCAATGAGTGCCGCCACCTGGTCGTTCATCAGAGCTATGAGGGGCGAAACCACCACCACGCAGCCATCGAGCATCAGCGCCGGCAGCTGGTAGCACAATGACTTGCCGCCACCGGTGGGCATAAGCACAACAGCATCGCGACCCGTGGTAACGGCGTCGATAATCTCGTACTGCCCCGGGCGGAAACTGCTGTAACCATAAAATTTCTTCAAAAGCTGTAATGCCAATAATCGTCTGGATTCTGCTGTCATCGGTTCTGCTATGATATATTTTATGCAAAGTTACATACAAATCACGATTTTTTAATTAACTTTGCAAGCAAATAAGCCGAACATCATGACTTTTGAAGAATTAGACCTAAGCGACGACGTGCTTGACGCGCTTTATGATATGAATTTCAGCGAGTGCACGCCTATCCAGGAACAAGCCATTCCGGCTGCCCTACAAGGTCGCGACCTCATAGCCGTTGCGCAGACCGGTACCGGTAAAACCGCAGCATTTCTGTTACCCGTAATCAATGAACTTGGCGGACGCGCAGCCTCCGAGAAAGTGAAATGTGTGGTGATGACTCCCACACGCGAACTCGCCATGCAGATCGACGCCCAGATGGACGGCTTCTCCTACTTTGTCCCTATCAGCTCGCTGGCCATATACGGCGGTACCGACGGTGTGGGCTTTGCCCAGCAGCAACGGGCGCTCAAGAGCGGTGCCGAAGTCATAATAGCCACTCCCGGTCGACTGCTTGCCCACCTGCAGATGGGATATGTGGACCTGTCAGAAGTGGAATTCTTCATTCTCGACGAAGCCGACCGCATGCTCGACATGGGCTTCTACGACGATATAATGCAGATAGTGAGCCGGCTGCCTCAGAACCGCCACACCATGATGTTTTCGGCCACAATGCCGCCCAAGATTCAGAAACTTGCCAAGACCGTACTTCACAACCCTGTGGAAATAAAAATTGCGGTTTCGCGTCCTACCGAGAAAATAGACCAGTCGGCCTATATATGCGCCGACCGCGTCAAGACACCGCTGCTGTGCCACATCTTCAGCACTGTAAGCTCCAAAAGAGTCATTGTATTTGCATCCTCAAAACTTAAAGTGAAGGAACTTGCACGTGAACTGCGCCGTAAGAATATGCACGTGGGCGAGATGCACTCTGACCTCGAACAGAAGGCACGCGATGTAGTGATGCGCGATTTCCGCAACGGACACACCGACATACTCGTGGCCACCGACATAGTGGCGCGAGGCATCGACATTGACGACATCTCCATGGTGGTGAATTATGATGTGCCGCACGATGCTGAGGACTATGTACACCGCATAGGCCGCACGGCACGCGCCAACGCCGACGGCATAGCCATAACCCTGGTAGGCGAGCGCGACAGGCGCAAATTCCGCTTTATCGAAGACTTCCTGGGCTATAAAGTCAAAAAGGGCGAGCTGCCACCCGAATTGGGCGGAGGCAGCGCCACAGACGACAGTGAGGAAAGCGATTCAGACGACAAGCGTCGTCCACGAGGCAAAGGCCGCCGCGACAAGCAGAGCCGCCCAAACCGCAAACCCCGCACCAAGAAACCTGCCGCTCAGGCCGATAACGCTCCTGCTGAAGCTGCCGACAATAATAATCAGCCGAAAGCGGCCGAAAATACCGCCGAAGCTCCCAAGCGCAAGAAACGCCGCTATTACCGCCCCAAAAAGGACAAACCCAAGCTGTAGAATCTCCCCCCCCGAAAAAAGTTATTAACATTTTAGGCTTAGTTATCTACATTATCAGCTGAGTTATTAACATTCTTCGCTCAATATGTTGATAACTTTCTGATAGTCGGCTATCGAACGGGCTTTTTTGACTGATTTATACAGTTTTGAACCAATAAACGGTGCGAGATATTCCCAAAACGGTACGAGTTTGGACAGTATTTGGGTTTCGCCGCACAATCGTGAGGTATAATTGTCAAAAACCATAGCGTGCATGTCAATAACTCCCGACAGCATGCGTTGACGGTTCCACACCGTTCCCTCGCTCCATTCCTTGAATAATGACGGACGTGCGAGCAGTCCGCGCCCGGCCATTACTCCGTACAGCTGCGGGAATCGCGATGCCAAGGCGTCGATATCCCGGGGAGTGTGTATCTCTCCGTTGAATACTACGGGATGCGCCAGCGCCGAGGCGAGAGCTTCAAATCCATCCATATCAAGCTCGCCCTTGTACTGCTGACGTCCCGTGCGTGGATGTATGGCCACATGGCTCAGGGGCATATCGTTAAGTATATCCACCATGCCGCGCCACTCATCGGAGTCGCTGACACCAAGACGCATTTTCACCGAAAAACTGCAATTATTACAGTTTTTCATCTCTTCCAAGACCTCTTCCAAAACCTCGCGACGACTTATAATTCCTGAACCCCGTCCTTTGTGAACCTGCGGCGGGAACGGACAGCCCATGTTCAGGTCAATTTCATCGTAACCCGCCCGGACGACGGCCTCCACAAGCATCTTAAACTCATCTCTATCATGGAAAATAATCTGCGGCACGAGTTTTGAAGTGCCGCAGCAGGCGCTTTGCAAATCGCGCAGATCACGCCCCCTTACCTCGCCCCTTTCAACCCTTATAAACGGTGTATAATAGCAATCTGCGCCGCCAAAGGCCACGGCGTGCGCATGCCGCCACGCCGCTTCGGTATATCCCTGCAATGGTGCTGACAATAATTTCATTTGCAAAAGTAAACATTATCCACGTATTTCATGTTATTATTCATGAACATTCTAAAATACCCTAAAAAAATTACATAACTATGGCTACTAAAAAAAACAGTATACGCGGAACAAAGACCGAAGCTAATCTATTGATCTCTTACCTGGCTGAATCTTCAGCATACACACGCTACACATTCTACGCACAGCAGGCCGATAAGGAAGAATACTTCCCCATCGGACAGATTTTCAGAGATACCGCTGACAATGAACTGCGCCACGCCAAAATCTACTTCAAGTATCTTGAAGGCGGTTCACTGGAAGTGCCCATGACTGCCGACGCAGGTGTTATAGGCAAGACAGTCGACAACCTTAAGACCGCCGCTGACGAAGAGAAGAGCGAAGGCGTTGATATGTATATCGAATTTGCAAAGGTTGCAGAAAAGGAAGGATTTACCGAAATCGCCGAACACTTCCGTGCTATCGCCGAAATTGAAGAACGTCACCACGACCGCTTCATGTACTTCCTGCAGCAGGTTAAGGACGGCACCGTATGGAAACGCGAAAAACCCATCAAGTGGCAATGCCTGGTTTGCGGATATGTTTACGAAGGCACAACACCTCCCGAGGTATGTCCTGCATGCGATCACCCCTACCAGCACTACATCGGTCTTGACTACGACGTAATCTGATTTACGCCATTTTAACACCAAAAATATTACGGGGACGCCGGCTCTTGTGCCTGCGTCCCCGCAATGTTTACTTAACATTATGTATCTTTGCAAAAAAAATATCAATCCTATGGAATATACAGCTATTCTTGAAAAAATGATGGAAATTGCCCGCGGTGCCGGCGAAATACAGCTCAAGCACTTTCGTTCGGGCCATCTCGACACTCACAGCAAACTCAATAACTTTGACGTGGTGACCATAGCCGACCGCGAGTCAGAGGATTATATCCTCGGCAATATACGCAGCCTGTTCCCCGGCCATTCTATTGTATCTGAGGAAAGTGGATCGGACGGAGGTCTTGACGATGAATGGTGCTGGGTGGTGGATCCGCTCGACGGCACCACCAACTACAATCAGGGTCTGCCGATATTTTCGGTGTCGATAGCGCTGCGCCACCACGGTGAAGTGGTAGCGGGTGTTGTCTATGCCCCCCGGCTTGGCGAGATGTTCACCGCAGCCAAAGGATATGGAGCCAAACTAAACGGATCGCCCATACATTGCTCCCGCAAGACCGACCTCAGCACCATGGTAGTGGCCACAGGTATGCCATACGACCGCGACCGTAATCCCGATAATAATCTCGACAATATAAGCCGCGTGGTTTGCCGTGTGAGAGGAACACGCCGCATGGGCTCGGCCGCGATAGACCTTGCATACACAGCCGCCGGATTTATCGACGCTTATTGGGAACTGAACCTCAACCCTTGGGATGTGGATGCCGGCACATTGATAGTGACCGAAGCCGGCGGACGTATAAAATCAATCCGCACCGACCGCAAATGCTCCATCCTCGCCGCCTCACCCGAAACAATGGAAGTATTCGGCCCGCTGATAAAATAGTACTGTCACGCACACAGAGCGTAGCAAAAAAAGCCGCGAGTAGTGAGCAGCGTTAATCGCTTGCTTTCCCGGAATATTTTGTATCTTTGCAGAACATATAAATTCTCAAACCAATGTCTGCAATACTTCTTACAGCCCTTATACCGCTCAGTATTTTGTTTCTGGCTTTATATAAGGATAAAACTTCAGTCAGAAAACCGAATATTCTCGACAAAGATCTCACTAATTCAATCAAGGGCTTCGCTGCCATAATCGTGATTATGGTACATATTCCGGAGCCGGAGGTTAACTCGCTTCAGGATGCGATAGGAAGTTTTGCGTATGTGGCCGTAACATTTTTCTTCTTTGTATCGGCCTACGGTACACGCTTGTCTCTGGCCAAGAACCCCGACTACCTCAAACGATTCTGGCCCGGCCGACTGTTGGCGCTGCTTATACCAATGTTGCTGTGCAATGTGGTTTACTTCGCCACCTACCACCTGCCCACTTCGGTTCATCCCGCCACTATGTCGCTGCTATATGCCGTAAATCCATACGTTACGGTACTGCTTTGCTACTATCTGTTTTTCTACGTGGCCGCACGGCTGGCCGGCAAACTCTATCCGGCCAAATACCTCGGCCCTGTGCTGTGGTGCGGAATAATCACAGCCAGTCTGTTATGCTACGTGTCTGAGCTTGACTTCACATGGTGCTACGAGCAATGGGGACTGATATGGGGTTTGTTGGTATGCAAATACAAACAACAATTTATCAACTTCATAAGCAATAAAAGTTGGATTAAGATATTAAGCCTGCTCGTGATAAGCGGCGTTTTAGGCGCGATGTATCTGAAATTCAAGCACATCGCGTTTTGGGGCGAATACCTGTTGAAAATCGGGCTCGGATTCTCGCTGCTTCTCACCATGTTTGCAGTCCTGCAAGGGTGGTTCTGCGAAAACAGATTATCACGCCGGCTGGGCAAGATATCATACGAGGTGTACCTGCTGCACGGAGCCATGTTTGCCGTAGCATTATACCTTCGCCCCGCCAATTCGGGAATATTCATCATCTACACAGTGGCTCTGACCCTGCTTTGCGCCGCCGTGATGAGAGCTATCTCCACCCCTTTGATAAAAACGGGCAAACGGCTTATCGGATAAATTCCCAAACCTTACAATTGTAAAATAAAGCTCCGGCTTGCGATAGCAGATTATCGCAAGCCGGAGCTTTATTTTCAGCAGCAAACCGAAGGTTTACTTTTATTCTTCGGTTTTACCGGCGAATTCCATCAGGTACGACTTGATGAATTCATCAATATCGCCATCCATCACACCGCCTACATCACTGGTCTGATATCCGGTGCGGTGGTCTTTTACCCTTCGGTCGTCAAATACGTACGAACGTATCTGCGAGCCCCATTCGATTTTCATTTTACCGGCTTCCACCTTGGCCTGTTCCTCCATACGGTGTTTCAGTTCCTTATCATAAAGGATAGAACGCAGTTGGCGCAAGGCATTTTCCTTATTCTTTGGCTGGTCGCGGGTTTCGGTGTTTTCGATAAGGATTTCCTCCTTTTCGCCGGTGTAAGGGTCGGTGAACTGATATCGCAGGCGCACACCTGACTCAACCTTGTTCACATTCTGACCGCCGGCACCACCCGAACGGAAGGTGTCCCACGACAGCAGGGCCGGCTCAACCTTCACCTCGATGGTATCGTCGACCAGCGGGGTCACAAACACCGATGCAAACGAGGTCATACGCTTGCCCTGTGCATTATATGGCGACACACGCACCAGACGGTGCACGCCGTTCTCGCTTTTGAGATAACCGTATGCAAAGTCGCCTTCAACATTTATGGTGCACGACTTTATACCGGCTTCATCGCCCTCGAGCAGGTTGGCTATCGAGGTCTTGTAACCGCGGCGTTCGCACCAGCGCAGATACATACGCATGAGCATCGAAGCCCAGTCCTGACTCTCGGTACCGCCGGCACCCGAGTTGATTTTGAGCACCACGCCCAGCTTGTCTTCCTCGCGGCGCAGCATGTTGCGCAGTTCCAGGGCTTCAATCTTGCCGATTGCAGAGGCATAGAGCTTGTCTACATCCTCCTCCTCGACCAGGCCTTCCTTAACGAATTCAAAGGCCACAGAGAGTTCCTCACAGGCATCCTCGATTTCCTTATAGCCATCAATCCAAGCCTGCAGGTCCTTGATTTTTTTCATTTGTTTCTGCGCTTCGGCCGGATGTTCCCAAAAGTCGGGCACATGAGTGCGCAGTTCTTCTTCTTCGACTTCTATTTTCTTGCTGTCGATGTCAAAGATACCTCCTCAGCGCCAGCTTGCGCTCAAAAGTCTCTTTTAATTGCTCCTGAGTAATCATGAGTTTAGTTTACTTTTATGGTTTATATAAATAGTTATTTTAAATCTTACCATTCAATCTCCACGGCCACATGGTCTACTTTGGTCGTGAAGGGGGGATGCAGCTTGGCTACCTTTACCGATCCGCCCTTGATAGCGGGCCAGCGGGCTTGCAGCGTGTCTCTGATATCCATAGCCACACTTTCGAGCAGGCGACGCGGAGTTGCCATCACAGCCTCCATCAGCTCCACAGCCTCGGCATAGTTCAGTGCCTTGGAAATATCATCGGCAGCGGCCGCTTCTTCAAAGTCATAGCACAGGCGCGCCGACACCTCAAAGAGGTTGCCCACGCGTGTTTCCTGCGGCATTACGCCGTGATTGGCGTAAATCTTTACGCCCTTTATCTCTACGAATGTATTCATTTGCGGCGATGGCTACCCGAACCGCGGCCCGAACTGCCCTTGCGGCTCTTGCTTTTCTTGCTCATCTGCTTTGCAGCTGACGGATTAGGACCGAGATTGGCAAGCGAGCGTGGCGGATTCTTCTCGTCTACGATTACAAAGTCGAGCTGTTTACGGTCGAGGTTGCAACGTGCCACCTGCACATTCACGCGGTCGCCAAGGCGATAGCGGTTGTTGTGGCGGCGTCCTACCAGGCAGTAGTTTTTCTCATCATAGTCGTAATAGTCGTCGGCAAGGTCGCGCACAGGCACCAATCCCTCGCACTTGTTTTCTTCAAGCTCAACGTACAGGCCCCATTCGGTCACACCTGATACGATGCCTGAGAATACCTCGCCCAGGTGGTCGTTCATATATTCCACCTGCTTGTACTTGATTGACGCGCGTTCGGCATTGGCAGCCAGCTGTTCCTGGTCAGACGAATGCTTGCATTCCTCCTCAAGCTTGTCAGCGCTCACCGTTCTGCCGCCCTTCAGATAACGTTCGAGCAGGCGGTGTACCATCATATCCGGATAGCGGCGGATGGGCGATGTGAAGTGGGTGTAATAATCAAATCCCAGACCATAGTGGCCGATATTCACTGTGGTATATATGGCCTTGGCCATAGAGCGGATTGCCAGAGTCGACAGGAAGTTTTCCTCACCTTTGCCTTTAACGTCCACAAGCATCTTGTTGATCGACTTGTTCACGTCGCGGGGAGTGCCCGATGTGCGCAGTTTGTAGCCGAAAGTCTTTGAAAGAGTGGCCAGGTCTGACAGCTTGCCGGGGTCGGGCATATCATGCACACGGTAAACAAATGCCTTGGGTTTCTTCTTGCCCGAAGCCTTGCCTATGTAGGTGGCCACGGTACGGTTGGCCAGCAGCATGAATTCCTCAATGAGCTTGTTGGCGTCTTTCGACTCCTTGAAGAACACACCTGTGGGATGGCCCTTTTCGTCGATATCAAAGCGCACTTCCACGCGGTCAAATTCCACCGAACCGTTTTCGTAGCGTTCCTTGCGCAGAATCTTGGCAAGGCGGTCAAGAGTCAGTATTTCATCGGCAAAGTCGCCCTTGCCGGTCTCAATCACTTCCTGAGCTTCCTCGTAAGTGAAGCGGCGGTTTGACTTGATGACGGTGCGGCCGATGCGCGAATTGATTACCTTGCCACGCTCGTCCATCTCGAAGATGGTAGAGAATGTGAGCTTTTCTTCATCGGGGCGCAAGGAGCAGATACCGTTTGAGAGGTGTTCGGGCAGCATGGGCACCACTCGGTCAACGAGGTAGACAGAGGTGGCACGCGACTGCGCCTCGCGGTCGATTATTGTATCGGGATGCACGTAGTGTGTAACGTCGGCGATGTGCACGCCTATCTCATAGTTGCCGTTTGGCAGCTTGCGTATCGACAGGGCATCGTCAAAGTCCTTGGCATCCTTGGGGTCGATGGTGAATGTCACCACATCGCGCATATCCTCGCGGCGGCCCACTTCCTCGGGGGTGATACCGGCATCAATCCTGTTTGCAGCCTTTTCTACGGCGGCAGGATACTTGTACGGCAGGCCGAATTCGGCGAGAATGGCATGGATTTCGGCATTGTTTTCGCCGGCTTTACCCAACACGTCCACCACTTCGCCGCGCGGACATGCCGAGTCGTCGGCCCAGTCTGTTATACGGGCTATAACCTTGTCGCCGGTCTGGCCTCCCTTGAGCTTGGGACGCGGAATGATGATATCGGTGGCAAGGTATTTTGAGTCGGGGGTAAGGGTGGCGAAGTGCTTGTCGACGCGCAGAGTACCGATGAAGGTCTGGTCTTTTTTCTCCAGAATCTCGGTTACAATGGCTTCAGGCTCGCGTCCCTTGACACGTGCGGCGATAGACACCTGCACACGGTCGCCGTTGAGGGCATGCATGGAGTTGCGTTCGGCCACGAAAATTGTCTGTTCGTCGCCGTCGGTCACCACCGAGTTCTTACCGTTGCGCAGTCTTACGAAAGTACCGGTAGCGGTAACCTTGTGTTCGGGCACCTTATATTTTCCCGGAGCCACTTCGAGCAGCTCGCCGTCAAAGGCCAGCTCGGCCAGGTAGAGAGCCACCGCGCGATGGTTGGCGGGCGATTTCATGCCGATAGCCTCCGACACCTGTTTATAGTTGAATGTCTTGCTTGAAGGATTCAGGATATAGAGGTCTACTGCTTTCTGTATGATAAGGGAGTCGGGTGATGATTTTTTATTGCGTGCCATGTCAGTCGTTATCTTGTATCCGGCGTACCGGTTTGTGTGAATGTATTTATAACAAAGAGTATGGGGCAATAGTTTCCCCATACTCCCGTATAGACTTATGCGTCGATATTTGCGTAGGTGGCGTTGGCTTCGATGAAGTCGCGTCGCGGGCCCACATCCTCGCCCATGAGCATAGAGAACACACGGTCGGCCTCGGCGGCATCGCTTATATTCACCTGCTTGAGTATGCGGTGCTCGGGACTCATGGTGGTGTCGCGAAGCTCTACATCGCTCATTTCACCAAGACCTTTATAGCGCGATACTGTTGTCTTGCCGTTGTGCGAGTCGATGAAAGCCTGCACCTGCTGATCGGTCCAGCAATATTCCTCGGCCTTGCCGCACTTGCACTTGTACAGCGGCGGGGTAGCCAGATACAGATAACCATCCTCGATAATCTGACGCATGCGGCGGAAGAAGAATGTCATGAGCAGTGTGGCGATGTGCGCACCGTCGACATCGGCATCGGTCATGATAATTATCTTGTGGTACGCGAGCTTCGACATATTCAGCGCCTTGGGATCATCGGGAGTACCGATGGTCACACGCAATGCCCTGAAGAGGTTGGTGATTTCCTCGTTTTCGAAGATGCGGTGCTCCATAGCCTTCTCCACGTTCAGAATCTTACCGCGCAGGGGCAGGATGGCCTGGAACTGGCGGTTGCGGCCCTTCTTGGCTGTACCGCCGGCCGAGTCTCCCTCGACTATGAACAGTTCGCAATCTTCGGCCGTACGCGATGAGCAGTCAGCGAGCTTGCCGGGCAGACCGCCGCTCCACAGGGGCGACTTGCGCTGCACCTTCTGGCGGGCGTTGTAGGCGGCGTGACGGGCCTGTGCGGCCAGTATCACCTTGTCTACTATCACACGAGCCTGCTTTGGGTGTTCCTCCAGGTAGTTGCGCAGCGCTTCGCTCACAGCCACCTGCACGGCACCCATCACCTCGCTGTTGCCGAGCTTGGTCTTGGTCTGACCCTCAAACTGGGGTTCCATCACCTTCACCGATATTACGGCAGTGAGGCCTTCGCGGAAGTCATCCGAGTTGATTTCAACCTTTGCGTTTTTGAGCAGATTGTTGTCTTCGGCATACTTCTTCAGGGTTGAGGTAAGACCGCGGCGGAAGCCGGTGAGGTGAGTACCACCCTCGATGGTGTTGATATTGTTGACGAAAGAATAGATATTCTCGTTGTAGGTGTTGTTGTAGGTGAAAGCCACTTCCACCGGTATGCCCTGACGCTCCACATTGAGGTGGATAACATCGTTGATGAGCGATTCCTTGTTTGAGTCGATGTATTGCACAAACTCCCTGAGGCCTTCGCTTGAGTAGAAAGTCTCCGACACGGGATTGCCCTCGGCATCGCGGTGGCGCATGTCGGTGAGGGTAAGGGTTATACCGGCATTCAGATAAGCCAGGTCGCGCAGACGGTTGGCCAGGGTGGCATAGTCATACTCGGTAACGGTGAATATTGACGCATCGGGCTTGAAGGTTATCATTGTGCCCGTGTGGTCTGATTCGCCTATAATCTGAAGCTCGGTGGTGGGCTTGCCGCAGCTGTATTCCTGGGCGTATGCCTTGCCGTTGCGGTGAATTTCGGCACGAAGATATGTAGAGAGTGCGTTCACACACGATACACCCACACCGTGAAGACCGCCCGACACCTTGTAAGAGCCTTTGTCGAACTTACCGCCGGCGTGCAGCACGGTGAGTACTACCTCAAGGGCCGACTTCTGTTCTTTTTCGTGAAAATCCACGGGAATACCGCGGCCATCGTCGACTACGGTGATTGAGTTATCTTCGTTTATGGTTACTGTTATGGTCTTTGCGTAACCGGCCAGGGCTTCGTCAATCGAATTGTCCACCACCTCGTACACCAGGTGATGAAGTCCCTTGAATGATATGTCGCCAATGTACATTGCCGGACGCTTGCGTACGGCCTCCAGGCCCTCGAGGACCTGAATTTGACTGGCGCCATAATTCTCTTCTGCTTCTGCCATATTTTTATATTAATCTTATAATTTTTTCCAATTAAAACGCTCTTTTATTCAAGGGCGAAATTTGTTACAAAGATAGCAAATTTCGCTGACATAGCCAAAAATCCCTATATTATTAATGTGAAATTGTGCAATGAGAATTTTTTTTGAATTTTTTTGCCTAAATATTTGGAGGTATTAAAAAAAGTTCATAACTTTGCATCGCTTTTGAAAACAACGCGGGGTGTAGCTCAGTTGGTTAGAGTACGCGTCTGGGGGGCGTGAGGTCGCTAGTTCGAGTCTAGTCACCCCGACAATGAATCAGAAGCAAGTGCAGTCCACAAGGACTGCACTTTTTTTATATACCTATCTGGCACATGCCATGCGTATGTAAATAAATTTTCGAAATTTTCATGACACAATTATAACGCAGTTTGAAAAAAATTTCATAACTTTGCATCGCTTTTGAAAAACAACTCGGGGTGTAGCTCAGTTGGTTAGAGTACGCGTCTGGGGGGCGTGAGGTCGC
>CAMTKF010000050.1 GCA_947072905.1 uncultured Bacteroidales bacterium | reverse complement strand
CACGAAAAAAGTCGCCCGATAACGAGCGACTTTTCAATAGTTTATGCCATTTATCACCAAATGGTGACAATCATCTACTTTCCGATGCAGAAGCGGGAGAAGATGGTGTTGAGGATTTCTTGGGAGGTGATGGTGCCTGTTATTGTGGCGAGGTTGTCTATGGCTTCGTGCAGGTGGTAGGCCAAGAGGTCGGGGGTGAGGGGTAGGGCGCAGGCGGGTGTGTTTCCTGGTACACCGGTCGGTTGTGGGGTGGGGGTGTTTTCGGGCAGGCCTTCGAGCAGGGTGGTGAGCGCTTTTGAGGCTTGCTGCAGGGCTGCATGGTGTCGTGCGTTTGTCACGATCATGCTTTCGTCATCCGGAAGGTTTGTGGTGGCTAATTCGAGGATTTGGTTTTTAAGGTTGTCAATGCCTGTATTTTTGAGGGCTGAGATATTGCAGATATGCTTGGCTCCGATGAGCTGTTGTGCAACTGCCGTGGTTGCCGGTATTTCGGATGTGTCGATGGTGTCTATCTTGTTGATTGCCAAAATGAGAGTGGAGTCCGCTGACATGTCTGTGCGGATTTGGTTGTGGAATTCTTCTATGGCTGATTGGTCGGCTAATTCATCGGGACTTATCAACCAGATTATTATCTTGGCTTGCGAGATTTTGTCTTTGGCGCGGTCGATACCTAATTTTTCTATGGGGTCGTCGGTGTGGCGGATTCCGGCGGTGTCGATGAATCTGAATGTGGTTCCATGAATATCCATGGTGTCTTCCACCGTGTCGCGTGTGGTGCCGGGTATGTCGCTCACGATGGCTCTGTCGGTCTGTAGTAATGTGTTGAGCAGTCGCGATTTGCCAACGTTGGGACGTCCTACTATGGCCACGGGTATGCCGTTGACTATGGCTTGGCCTGAGTCGAATGTTGCGGCAAGCGAATCAACTGTAGATTTGATTTCTACGGCGAGGTTGCGCAGTTGACTGCGGTCGGCGAATGTTACGTCTTCTTCTGAAAAGTCAAGTTCGAGTTCGAGCAGCGATGCGATGTTTACCAGTTTATCGCGCAGGGCATTGATATTTGATGAGAATCGTCCTTGAAGTTGCGACATTGCCAGGGAGTGTGCGGCACGCGATGACGATGCGATGATGTCGGCAACGGCTTCGGCTTCGGCAAGGTCGAGTCGGCTGTTGAGGTATGCGCGGCGTGTAAATTCTCCCGGTTCGGCCATACGGGCACCGGCTTTTATGAGCGATGCCAGCAGTTGCTGCTGTATGTATATTGAGCCGTGCACCGATATTTCCACTACGTTTTCGCCCGTAAATGAGTTTGGTGAACGGAATATGGTTGCCAATGCCTGGTCGAGAGGGCGCAGTTCTGTGTCGAGCACGGTGCCAAGATGTGTGGTGTGCGATTGTGCTTGTTGCAGGGATTTGCCGTTCCAGATTGAATCGGTGATGTCTATGGCACCGGGTCCGCTAACTCTCACCACGGCGATTCCTCCACGTCCGGCGGGTGTTGATAGTGCGCAGATTGTATCGGTTGTATTGTCGGCAATTATCTGTTCCATAGTCGTAGTGAATTTTGTGATTCAACTTGATTTTCTATATCGTCGGGCAGGGTGTGGAAGAAGTCAAACCCGGTGATGGCTTCTACCCGGTCGATTGATGTAACGGTTGACTGTGCGCCGCCTTCCACATATCCGTTAGGCATTATGAATGCTATGCCCAATGGCGGGTTTGCATCGGGGGCGATGATTACTTTGAAAAATCGTTCAGGCACGGGGATTTTGGAGTTCCCGATATATCGTGTGAAGCTGTCGGACAATATGGGGCCGGCGGCTATGACGAGAGTACCATGTTTCTGCACCCATTTGCGGGTGTTTTTTTCTACCGTTGCCCAAGCGCCTGAATTCAGTCGCTTGTCTTGCGGACACATATTGGTGAGCAGATGGCAGTCGGCCATTGACTCTTTGCTCCATTTCATGTCGGCTGCCGGAGCCATGTGCCCTCGGTCAAATCCGGAGGAGCGATAGTCGGCCAGAGTGGCGCATCCGGCTACATCTGTATCGGGCGCAAAATTAACGTCTTTGCGCGAATATGGACCGTCATCCTTATCAGCCGACAGGGTCCATACCGTGTAGTTAGGCTGATGATACTCAGGATTGAATGCCACTGTGAATCCGGTATAGTCGAGTTCTACCGAATTGGTATTTTCCGGTAATCGGATTTGTTGCAATTGTTTGAAATCAGTGCCTGATACGTTTGCAGCAATGGTGTCGGCCGATTCATCCTTGGTAGCCGTGATTTTGTCATTCTCCGGTTCCCGGATGAATGCCGCTACGAGAGCAAAGGCTAAAAGCGATATGACTATAATAAGATTCTTGCGTGACATTTTATTGGATTATAGCGCGAAAGCCACATCGTTTGGGACTTTCGCGCTATGAATATGGTTAACGGATATTTCAACGTTTGGCGAATGCCGAGCCTGTAGCGATTTGCGAGTATGCATACAGACCTGCATCAGAAAGTTCTACTACAGTGCTTTGGCCGTCGGGAGTGGGCAGAGCGATGTGGGTATCGTC
Organism: uncultured Bacteroidales bacterium; assembly: GCA_947072905.1. Taxonomy (GTDB): domain Bacteria; phylum Bacteroidota; class Bacteroidia; order Bacteroidales; family Muribaculaceae; genus CAG-873. The sequence goes on along the minus strand of CAMTKF010000050.1, from coordinate 17,377 downwards.
AACGAACGAGAAAATAATCTGCTCTGTTCCGTCGGGCATCTGCATAGCCCATGCGTTTTCTTTTTTCTTATAGTTAAGGCGTACTTCCGAGCCATCGTTCTTGCTCTTGATGGTGTAGCCCTTCTTGTCTACTGTAACGAGGTATTCGCCATCGTTGCCTTTTATGGTGTGTGTACCGGCTTCTACGGGATTAGTACCGCTCCAGAACTCAATTGAGTTGAGAACGAGAAGGTCGGCAAGTCCTGACACTTCATATACGGGAAGTACCCAGAATGCGAAGAATACGAGTTCGTTGACAAACTTGCTGCCAACCTGGCGGTTCCATGTGAGAAGCTTATTGGTAAGACTGAAAGAGCCTATGCACGAGGGAAGGGTCATGGCTCCGATGAGACACACGACTGCAACTGTAAGAGTGAGTTTTCTCATAGTTAAATTGTTAAGATAGTGCAGTATGCACAGCTGCAGGTAATATCCGCCGCCATGCCATACTGCAATAGTTGATTATTAAAATTTTATTGTTCAATACTCGAATGTGCCGAATTGGCTTTTGATTACCAGACGGTTGGCTGGGGCGTCTTCAACGTGACCCACGATTTGAGCGGGAATGCCAAAGCTTTCAGAAATCTTGATTACCTCGGCGGCATCCTGCGCCGGCAGGTATATCTCGAAGCGGTGACCCATGTTGAACACCTTGTACATCTCGCGCCAGTCGGTACCCGATTGTTTCTGTATCAGAGTGAACAGCGGTCCCGGAGCAAACATGTTGTCTTTAACCACGAGTTTGTTGCTTACAAAGTTCATGATTTTGGTCTGGGCGCCGCCCGAGCAGTGGATCATACCGTGCACTTTGTCGCGCATCTTGTCGAGTATGGCCTTTACTACGGGTGCGTATGTGCGGGTGGGGGAGAGCACGAGTTTGCCGGCGTCGAGGGGTGAGTCCTCCACTGTGTCGGTGAGGTTGCAATGGCCGCTGTATACCAGCTCGGCGGGGATTGCATGGTCATACGATTCGGGGAACTCGGCAGCGAGCGAATTGCCGAACACATCGTGGCGTGCAGATGTCAGGCCGTTAGAGCCCATACCGCCGTTGTACTCGCGTTCGTATGTTGCCTGTCCGTACGAGCAAAGGCCTACGATAACATCGCCGGCCGCAATATTCGAGTTGTCGATAACGTGCTTGCGAGGCATGCGGCAGGTGACTGTGGAATCAACGATTATAGTGCGTACGAGGTCGCCTACATCAGCAGTCTCGCCACCGGTACTCCAAGCCGAGATTCCGTGGGCGCGAAGGTCGGCCAGCAGCTCTTCCGTTCCGTTGATGATAGCCGAAATCACTTCGCCGGGTATAAGGTTCTTATTGCGTCCGATTGTTGAAGAAACGAGAATACCGTCGGTGGCGCCCACACACAGCAGGTCGTCGATATTCATTATTAGGGCATCCTGGGCTATACCGCGCCACACGCTGAGGTCGCCGGTCTTTTTCCAGTACATATATGCCAGCGACGACTTGGTGCCGGCGCCGTCGGCATGCATTATGTTGCACATTTCAGGATCGCCGCCAAGTATATCGGGAATTATTTTGCAGAAAGCACCTGGAAAAATTCCTTTGTCAACATTCTTGATGGCATTGTGTACGTCCTCTTTCGAGGCTGATACTCCGCGCAGTTTGTAACGATGGTCGCCTGAATCTGTCATTGTCGAAAATCTATTTAAGCCGGTTTATATTTGCCTGCGTTCCGGCCACCCATACTATGTCGCCGGGTGAGAACACAAGGTTTGGATTAGAATCTATGAATTCACCGTCGCGGTTTACCGCCACTACGAGTACGTCGTAATTGTCGCGCAGCGACGACGATGATGGAGTCTTGTTTATCAAAGGTGAGTTAAACGACAGCAATACCGATTTGAGAGCCATGTCGATTGTAGCGGGAGCTGCATCGCTTTGCTCGTTTACTTCCACATTGGGCAGAAGCCGTTCGAGCTGGCTGTCGGTACCTATCACACCTATCACATCGCCCGGGAACAGACGTTCGCGTCCGTTGGGTATAGGTATTGTCTTGTTGCCGCGTTGTATGTTTACTATGTTTACTCCGTATTTTCTGCGAAGGTTTGAATTCATTAGTTTCTCGCCTACAAAGCCGCAGGCATTGCCCACGGTCATATACGCCAGATGCAGGTCGCTGACCACGTGGTTGTTCTTACCCGACCTACGCAGGTCGCGCTCGTTGAGATTGTCAAAGAATTTCGATTCCATCGTGCTCATATAGGTGTTGAGTCGACGATAGAACAGCAATCCTATCAGCAATACCACCGTTACAGCTACCAGCATGAACACTTTGGCAGAGTATACCAGGCTCACTGCATGCACTATAAAGCCAAGTGCTATGAGCGAGCGGAAAAACATAAGTACTATACAAGGTATATTGTGCGAGAATCCCTTTGTAGCGTCCTTGGGTACTTTTACCGGCGAGGTAAGGGCGATGAGGAATGGCGACATCACCACCAGAGTGGTTATAACGCTGATAAGGTTGCCCCATTCGGGCATCACCATTATAAGCCAGGGACGCAGATACATGTCAGTGGTGATAGTGATAGCGAGCAATATGATAGCATATATAATCGTTCGCCACAGGTGTTTGCGCAGAACTACGCTCCACTGGTTTACGCCCGATGCCTGCTCTTTTTCGCCGTCCTCGCCATAGCGGTTGATAAGGAAATGGAGCTTTGCCGGCAAATGTTTCTCTGTGAAATTATATACCGGCAGCGACATCTTTATGAAATAAGGCGTGGTGAAAGTGGTTATCACCGATACTGCCACAACTATAGGATAAAGTGTGGGTTCGAGTACGCCAAGGCTCATGCCGAGCGAAGCTATGATAAAGGCAAATTCACCTATCTGTGTCAAGGCAAAGCCCGAGCGTATGGCAGTCCTGAGATTCTGTCCGGTGATAAGCATGCCGAATGTTCCGAAAATAATCATTCCGACTATCACCACAGCCGAGATAATGATTATCGGGAGCCAGTACTTGACAAGTATACCCGGCTGCACCATCATTCCGACTGATATGAAGAATACCGAGCCAAACAGGTCTTTTACCGGAGTGGTTACATGCTCTATGCGCTCGGCATAGCTTGTGCCGGCCAGTATCGACCCCATGACAAAGGCGCCGAGTGCCAGCGAGAATCCGCAATATACCGAGAATACAGCCATACCCAGACACATGCCCATCGACACCACCAGCAAGGTCTCGCTGTTGAGAAAGCGGCGCCAGCGGTTGAGCATCGTGGGTATGATATACACTCCCACCAGAAACCAGATGACAAGGAAGAACACAAGCTTGCCTATGCTCATTAGCATCTCTGACCCTTCTACCGAATCGTTTATGGCTATGGACGACAGCACTACCATCATAACCACCGCAAACAGGTCTTCGACAATCAGCACAGCAAGCACCTGCGATGCAAACTTCTGCTGACGCAGCCCCATGTCGGTGAAAGCCTTGATGATTATGGTAGTGGAAGACATCGACATCATGCCGCCCAGAAAAAGGCTGTTGATGAAGTTGAAATCAAGTATATAGCCTACTATGAAGCCCGCGCACATCATACCCGTGACTATGATCAGGGCGGTGACAATGGCCGATACGCCGGAATTGACAAGTTTCTTGAAACTGAATTCAAGTCCCAGCGAGAACAATAGCACCACTATACCTATCTCTGCCCAGAAATCAATATTCTCGAGGGTATTGACCGATGGCAGCAATGTGAAGTTGGGACTTGCCAGAAAACCTGCCACTATATAACCCAATACAACCGGCTGCTTCAGCCACTTGAAAAGTACGGTGACAAAAGCCCCGAGGAGCAGTATGAAGGCAAGGTCTGTTATCAGGCTTTCTACGTTCATCAGATATTTATTTGATTGGCAAGAGTGATGGTTTTGGTTGGATATAATTCCTCAAAAGCGTGGAAGAGCCCTACATAATCTACGTTTTCGCGCAGTATGACTACAAGATTCAACCGTGTCTCGTGCTGTTCAAAATCGTATTCTACAAAGAAATTCGACAGCTGAACTCCATAATCATGCAACACATTGCGATACTTGTGAATGTCATCGAGGATAACGTCAACACGGATTCTGATCGTTCGCGACTCCGAGCGCATGCTCACACGGTGTTCGATGCGTTCAAGCAGGATGAGTATAAACAGTATAAGCCCCGTAGCCACAAGAGCTATCATATAAAGACCGCACCCTACAGCCATTCCCAGAGTTGACACCATCCATATTCCGGCCGCGGTGGTAAGACCTCTCACCGAGCCCTTCATCTGTATTATGGTGCCCGCACCCAGAAAGCCTATGCCCGAGATAACCTGTGCGGCCATTCGTGTAGGATCGCCGGTGCCGTACTTCTCGGCTACGTAGACCGACAAGACCATGGCCATCGTTGATCCCATGCTTATGAGCGAGAACGTGCGCACACCGGCTGTCTGGCCGCGGCGACGCCTCTCGAAGCCTACAATACTGCCGAGCAACATGCTGAGCACAAGTTTGAAACATGCGCCCATAAAGTTGGTCGAATCAGACGTTATGGCTTCAAAAAACTGGTTCATTAAAGCTATTATTTCAAATCAAATGAACGGCTTACGAGACGGAAATTATCGGCAAACAGCTCTACGGTATAGCTGCCGGGTGTAAGTGCGGTGTTAACATCCCAGTAGATAGTTACCCCGCCTATTTCCTCGCCGGCATATTCCACCACCTTCTTGGCTGTAGACGGCAGCGATGCGCCTTCAAAACTGAACGAAGGACCTCCGCCAAGCAGTTGACCCGATGGAGTGACAATACGCAGATAAATGGCCTTCTCGCCCACGGGAGTAGAGTTGTTTTGAGGAATGGTAAACGATACCATCAGCTGACGGGCCTTCTCAACCTTCTTCTCACGTTTGCCTTTCTTATTGAGGGGAGTAATGGTCAGACCGGTCACATTAAGCTTCTCGGCCAGAGTCATACGCTCGCTCAGCACCTCATTGCGGCGGGTGGTTTCCTGCACACGCGAACTCAATTGCTGGTTCTGATCCTTGATTTCAGCATTCTCGGTGCGCAGAGCCTGGTTCTCTTGATTCAGGCGATTGATTTCCTCAACATAATGGCGCAGAAGATTGCGCAGAGTCGAAATCTCATCCTTGAGCTTTTTTATCTCAGCCGCACTCTTGCTCTTCTGATTCTTAAGCTCCTGGTTCAGCTTCTCTATCTGAAGCCTTGCAGTCTCATACTTCTGGGTAAGAGCAGCCTTGACAGAATCGTCAAGCATCATTTGACGGGAATTCTCAAAAATTGCAAATTCATTGTTAAGAGCATCATAATCTTCCTGAAGACTTTGCTGAGCCATATCAAGCTCGGCTTGCTCCTTCAGAGCTATAGCCTCTTCCAACTGCTTTTTCTGCGAAGTAGAAGCAATGATAAACCAAACACCAAGACCGACGATGGCCACGGCAAGACCAATGATAATCCGGAGCAACATGCGGTTGTTGCCACCCTGAGGCTGGAAATCAGATCCACCGTTCTCCGGAGAATTGTTTTGCTTAAGCGATTCCATATAATATATGACGTTTTATTTTTACAGAATAAATTAAAGTACAAAATTAATGAATTTTCATTTATTATACACAACCATAGACTTAAAACTTAGAAATATTGAAAAAATTTAATTGTTGAGTGGGATTGAATCAAAAAAAATTATTAACTTTGCGCTCGGAAAAAGCAGGCCTGCTACGTTAAGGTCAGCTGTCCGCTCGGGGCGTAGCGCAGTCCGGTAGCGCACCTGGTTTGGGACCAGGTGGTCGCAGGTTCGAATCCTGTCACCCCGACAAATTCTGTGTAAATGGGTTTGACTCAACAAGTTAAGCCCATTTTACGGTTTTTACCGGAACAACAACGGAACACAAGGGTTCCGGATATAGTACTCATCGTTGACATTTTCGCCGCGGAAAATGTCAAAAAAAATGTACCCTCAAAATTCTTCCACGTTAAAAAACACGGACGAAAAGCCGAATCCCGGTATGCATAAAGGTATTGACTGGGCGAGGCAATACGATATACCGGTTTACCGCGAAAATGGGGCAGGAGCTTATATTGAGTTTCGAGCTTATGATCCCGAAAGAGGTAAGATGCGGCGCAAGACAATCAAATTAAATCGGGTCAAGGGCATCAAAATCAGAAGGGACTACGCCCGTGGTGTAATCCGGCGCTTACTCGAACAGTTAAAGAATGGGTGGAGTCCTTGGATTGCGAAGGACACCGCAAATCTGTTAACGTTAGAGGAGGCTTTGCAGCGATACGAAGCGCATACTGAAAAAATGTTAGCGAGTGGCTATTTCCGGAAGGAGACTTACAATGGCTATAAGTCCTATGTAAAAATAATGCGGAAATACATAAAGGATGTGAGGCCATTGTATTACTGCTACCAGTTTGACCGGCGGTTCTGCGTTGATTTTCTCGACTATATATTCATCGATAGGGGGAACGGTGCTCAGACCCGAAACAACTACCTCAATTTTTTGAGGGTGTTTAGCGGCTTCTTGGTAGATAAGGGTTATCTGCAGGCCAAGCCTACAGACGGCATCAGTCCCATCCGGAAGAGCCTTTACAAGAAAGAACGCGAGTGCATACCTCTGGATGTTGTGGGTAAGATTGCTGATTATTGCAAGGAGAAGCAGCCAAACTTTATGTTTGCGTGCTATCTGTTATATTACTGTTTCATCCGCCCGGTTGAAATGACGCGCCTAAAGGTGCGCCACTTCAACCTGCGAGATTGCACATTGACCCTCCCCGGAGAGCTAAGCAAGAATAAGGAAACCAACACGGTAACCATACCGAAAAAGGTATTGGAGTACGGGGTTCAAATCGGTGTATTCACGGCACCGATGGATGACTTTGTATTTTCCTACAAATTAAAGCCCGGACCAGAAGAGATTGATCCCAAGCACTTTCGAGATTACTGGAGTAAAGTCCGAAAGGCTTTAAAACTAAAAAGCACGTGGAAGTTCTACAGTCTGAAAGACACGGGCATCACAGAAATGCTAACCAAAAATATGGCAACGATAGAGGTGAGAGATCAGGCAAGACACTCGTCGCTGGCAATCACCGAGATTTACGCCGGCCACAACACCGAAGCCAACAAGGATATTATAGCCTTTGACGGTGCGCTTTAGATAATAGGATAAAACTCGCCTTTCAATAACTGTGACATGCCGTTCTCTGTGAAGGTCGCCGTTATTTTCTCACACACATACCGTTTGCCGTGGATGAAGAAAACAGCACGTGGATTCGGGATTGTGTCAGAGATGAACGAGAACTTGAACTTTTGCTTTGGGTCAATGGCGGGGAGTTGCGACTGGATGTTACGTGCTCCGGAGGACAATCGCAAATCAGGCAAATGATTTGAAAAATAAGTAAAGTCCTGAGTAACATTGACAGTATCAATCATAGGATAAGGAGTTTTCCCCTCATTAGGTACAGTTCCATCCCAAAATCCGACATATATAACATTATAGTATTCTGATTTGTCCTCTTTTTGGCCGTCTTCAATCTTTGATGAAGACAGCGGTTGTCTTACAGCATTAGGTTCTGAAGACGATTCGACCGTATCATTTTCCTGATAGGACGAAAATGATAGGTACATCATATAACCCTGATCATCATCGGCACTCACATAAGTGTCGGAAATGCAGACAGGAACAAATTCGATTTCTTCATTCTCGACATCGTCAGACTCAACGCAACCGCTTCCAAAAACATTCACCGGCTGCAAAACATAAATTTGTGCATAGCCGCCGGGGCGGTAGCCATCAACCGCTTCTGTGCCGATAGACCGGAAAACGAAGTATGTATCAACATCGCTTGCATACAGCAACATGTGTACATTGTCATAAATCATTGCACCACCCTGCATTTCATACAATGAAGCATTTTTGCCGTATGCCGGGTATTTTCTACCGTCTGAAGCTGTGAGGTATATTTTTTTATTTGCTTCGACTAATTGAGCGAGCGTATCGTATTTTGAAGCATACGTATCCTCAATAAACCAATCGCAAGCGTAGTATGGCTGCATGGAATGGTCGCACTCTTTGTAAGCAAGACGTTTAACGCCGAGGTAGCTGCAAGAGTTATTATCCGTGGTAATATCGGCCGAGTAAGTATCGGTAACATTATCAAGTTCAACAGGTTCTATTTTTTCAAGTGCTGATTTTGTGAATTGGAAATCAATGTGTTGAGTTTTATGGTTGATATTAAACTCACACATCAGCAACAACTCGAGTTTTTCAAAAAACTCAGAAACCGTCCATTTCGGCAACATGGATTTATAGTGGCGCAACTCATTATTATCCCAGTTTGATGGGAGCGTATTACATATTATCAGATGGCGGTAATCACTCGCTTCCCAATCGGCGAAATTATAAGTATAGCCTATAGCATCGCAAATACGTTTTGCGATAACGATAAGATATGGTTGCCAAGACAGCCAGCGAGCTGACATAGATTCGGAAGGCTCCGGTGATGTAGTAGGGCGATGAGTACCGGATGCGCCCGGGTTATAACGCGAAGCAGAACCGTCAGAAACTGACTTAGCCCACAGGTAGCCATTATCGTTATAAGTTACCCCATTGTTGAATTCAAGAGGATAAGCTTCATTAATCCAGGGCAGAGCGACCTCGCAGCGTCCGGAGTTGATGCTGCCCCAGGCCTCTCGCGGGGTGAAGTAACCTTCAGAAGGTTGCTCCCCGAGATCGAGTGAGTTGATGTAAGTTTCCTCAAACGGGTTTGTCGCTGTCTGCTCGCAACGGCCCTCGGTGAACTGACATTTGACTTCCGTTTCCGAAACACCTGTAACGAGCAGAGAGCCGACAGTAGAGAATGATTTAGACTGGATTATGCAGTCATAAAAAAGCTTGTTTTTGCTCATATCCATGCGCTCCAGGTTCTTGAAGATAGCCCGGTTCTGCGGGCAATCACGGAGCGGGAACGTGAGAGTTAAAGTATAACTGTCACGTCCCATGAAGAGCCTGTTCTCGGCTATAAACTCAAAACTCGACCCGGATTTTATAAAAGCCGGCTTACCGTCAACGATTACATTCATTTCTGTTTTGATTTAGGTGTCACATTTCTAAGCAGGGCATCATATTCATCTTTGGCCTGATTTATACCATAGTCACCGGCCACGGTGGTAATGGCAGCGATGGGCTTTTCAAGGCGGTCAGCCAGACGCTCAACCACCGAGGACGATTGAGCGATAGCAGCCACCATCAGAGCCGCAGAAGCGTCGCCATCCATAATACGGCTTATTGACTGAGGTGCCGTGATGGCACGCGATACGTCCTCACTACGGAGCGAACCGATGGTGTTAGTGCGCTGCACATGGTCGAGGTGTTCAATCAGAGGACGTGCCACGGGATTGGCAAGTAATTTCTGCGAAGCCACCCATTCACCGGCATGTACAATGCCGGCAGGCTCATCCACTCTGCCCCGGCGAGTGAAACCGCCCTTTGAATATCCTTGCGCTGCCGAGGCCTGTTGTTGCTTTTTGATAGCAGCAATTTGGATTGCGCCGGCAGCGACAGCCATAGCCGCAGCGATAGGCGCGAGGATGTAACCGACTACAGGCACCTGAGCTGCAGAACCATAAGCGGCGAGGGCATTCTGGGCAGTCTGAGCCACGGCTTGAATGACTTGCATGGCAAACATTTTTCGGTTTGCCTCATTTTTAGCTTTGGCGATTTCAGCTTCTTTTTTCTTTTCGAGCTTTGCCACTTTATAAGAGTTCCCCTGAGCAGCCTGAATCTCAGCGTCATATTTCTTGTTGATAGACGCTGTTTGGAGCTCCAATTCTGCTTGCATCATTGTGGACAAGCCTGAGAAGATGGACGACATGCCGGAGGTGAGGGTTGAAATAGTGCCGGTGACAGCCTTACCGCCATCGCTATTCAGCCATTCCACCGATGATTCTACAGCACGCTGCATAGAATTGCGAGAGTCCTCTTCGGATTCAAGGCCATACTGTCGACGGAGTTCGTTCTGAGCCTGAAGGAAAGCTTCTTCGATTCGCAATTTTTCGGCGGCATTATCACCTGCAGCCGCAATTTCGCGATCATAAACCACTTTAAGAGCGTCAAAAGCATTATCATATTTCTGCTGCTTTTCCTCCGGGTTGTCGCCGAATACTTTAGCTTTAATGTCAGCATATTCGGCCTCACGTTTCTCATACTCCTGTTGATGTCGCTTTTGAGCTTTCAGCTGAGCATCCTGGTAATTCTTTTGAGCTTGCAGGCGTTCGTCAGAACCTTCTTCATAAATGTTGACAAGTCGAGCCAAATGATTCAGCTCCGCGAGTTCTGCTGCTTCCTGATGGATTTTCTCTGCATTTTCGCGTTCTTTAGCCGAAAGATTTTCGGCAGACAAGCGCATACTCAGCGATTCATTCAGTTTGTAAAGAGTATCATTATAAGACTTGTTTTCCTCGTCAACGCGCTGTTTTCGGGTATCAGCGTCGAGCTGAGCAGCCATTTTGCCAGCGTCGTCATCTCGTTTGTGTAGTGCTTCCCAATAGTCGGCTTGAATCTTCAGACGTTCATTGCCAACTACATCTTCACGGTCAAGAAGCATCTGATTATAATCCACAGCGATTTGATTCATACGCTGTATATAGTCAGAATGAGATTTCTCTCCGGGGCTGAAGTAATCAATACGAGCTTCAGCTTCGGATCTTTCACGCCACTGCTTTTCTTTAGCAAAACGGTCGGGCGTTGAGGTAGGAGGGTCGGGATCGTCATCATCATCGTCGTTATCCGGAGCATGTCCCCCTTGAGTAGTATTAAGGTTAAAAAGGCCGAGCTGATACTGGTATTCTGCAGCATCTTTTTTCTTTTGGTCACTGCCTGCTGCTGAAATAGCATTAGTCAGAGTTTCTTTAAGATCATCAACGGCTTTTTTATAAGCCTCGTCAGACTCATAACGTTGTTGATTAACCTTCGGACCGGATTCGCCTTGCTGCACAAGAGATTGGCGAGTATTCTTATCAACCTGCTTACTCAACGTCATGAACACAGAAAGTTCTTTATTGAAATTCTTTATGGAGGTATAGGCGCCAGTTCCGACATCGAACCAAGGTATAGGGAGAGACCAAGCCTCTGTTTTCATAAATTGATATTTGCCTGATGGTGCAAAAGCTTTATCTCCGGGCAAATTAGTAGCCTTTGGTGGGAGATAAGTTGGACTCATATACATATCTGAAGATATATTGCCACTAAGGAGGTCGGATTTAAATATATCGATTTGGTCGCCCATAGCCTTAGATTTATCCAGAAATTCAAGGCCATACGTTACGAGGCGAGAGTACGATTGTTTTAGCTGATCCTCCATAGCGGAAGCGAGGGCGCGTTCACGCAGTTTTTTGATGTAAGTATCAATCAACGAAGTATTATGATTGATTAGACGCCCTTCTTTATCAAGAGCGCCATTGTAATCATCCATGATAGAGCGAAGTTCAATAATAGCTTTATGGCGTTCCCATAGAGTTCTGTTATTGTCTTCAATTATGCCTTGCAAAGTACGGATTTTTGTAACAGTTTCGGCTATTTCTTCATTAGCTTGATTTTCCGCCTCCCTTAGAGCTTTTTGAGCTGCGGTAAGGGCTGTTACACGCTTATATACCATATAGAACGCAGTAGCTACCGCTAAAATTAAGCCGGCCCATGTAGTGAATTTCATCTTCTCCATGGCTGCACGCCAACGCTGTTGCATAGCAAGATTGACTTCAAGGCCATGCCTTAAATAGTCGAAAGCATTAACGAGGGCAACCACTCCTACACGCAAGGACGCAACGACTCCGCTCAATGCTTTTTGAGCGATAGCTAAAGCCTTGGAGGTTTTAGCTACGAGTATTTCCTTGACTGCTATTCTTTCAAGCCACAGAGCATGAAGCTTTGCAATAGCAATATAAGCTGTTGTTGCTGATGCAATAGCAATTATAGACGACTTATTTTCGTCGATATAATTGATAAGCGTCAGAATAGCGCGGAGAATTGATGAAGAAGATACAAGTAAATGACGAATTAATGGCTGAATACGTTCACCAAGTTCAACTTGAAGCTCATGGGCGTGGTTTTTACATTTTTCAAGTGCGGCCTGAACGGTCCCGTTTTGCACAGCGAACTCTTTGTCAATGGACGTTCCTTCCTCGAAAGCAATATTTGCAGCTTCCTGTTGAGCTTTTACCTGACCTATATGAGTTGCAAGAGTTGACAAGGCCGCGATAGCGCGTGAACCATTCTCGCCCATATCCTTGAACATTGGCGAAAGGCTATCCATTCCACCGGCCTTTTGCAAAGTTTCGAGGAACAGAATCAATGCGGCATTGGTGTCAGTTTTCAGAAGTTTAGTGAAATTCTCGACATCAAGGCCGGCAACACGGGCATATTTGGCCGGTTCCTGATACAGACGTACTATGACTTGTGAGAGAGCTGTTGACGAAGCTTCTACCTTTTGAGAATTAGAGTCAAGTACCGCAGCAAAACCCATGATTTGCTGAATGGTTAATCCGGCTTGCGAGCCTACACCGCCCATACGTTCGGCGAAGTTCGCGAGATAAGGTGCAGCAGCCGAGCAATTCTGCGACAACTCATTAATTACTGAGCCGACTTTCAGAAGTGATTGCTCTGTGCCAAAGCGTTGCTCGTCGCCGAAGATACCTGTAAGCTTGGAGAGAGTAAGCGTAGCACCCTCGCCAAGGTCATCAAGAGCCACATTGATTTTGTCAGCGGCGCGGACAAATCCGAGGACATCCTCAATGGAGGTTTTACCCAGACGACCGGCTTCTTGAGCAAGCTTATTGAGTTCTTCGCGCGAGGTACGAGTATCAATTTTCTTAAATTCCTCGTTAAGCGTACGCACCTGCGCTTCTGTCATGCCTGTGAACTTACGCACGTTGGCCATTTCCTGGTCCATTTCGGCAAACGCATCAACGCAACCACTCAAAGAACCAACTACGGTGTCGTACCAACCCTTAATCAAATCCAAGGCCGGCCAAGCGCTAACCGACCAATCCTTGAATCGGTCCCATAAAGATTTGCTATCTCCTAACTCCTTGTTCAACTCATTTATTCGGCCCCGAACCATGCTTATCTGTTCGGCATAACGATTCCAAGCTTCTGAATTCGGTTTCGTCATGCTTATTTCCTTTTGGAGATGTTTGAGGGTGTTTCTGAGACCATGCATAGGAACTTTATCAAGTCCATTGAGCACAACCCCCACACCCTTAGAGGCTGATTCTACTCGAGAAATAGCCTTCTCCGTCTGCTCCAACTCGCGCGATAGCTTTTTGACCTTCTTCATATCACCTGCTTGATCAGCCGCATTTAATGCCTCTCGCAGGTCATCGGCCTTCTTGCGAAGCCTTTCCATTTGCTCATCGGCTTGTTCGCCATTGACGAAAAGATCGACTGTAGCCCTTTCAGTAATTTTGCTCATAGTTCTATAATAGAGGGATTTTGAGCAAAGTTAATAAAGCCCCTGCATTAATAAGAAGACAAAAAAACGTCACGCTGATAAAACGTGACGTTAATATAATTGTCAGTCCCAGAAAGACTTTTTCTTCATCTTGTTGGGAGGAGTCCCGCCCATCCAAGGCAACCCGACAATGGGTTTCCCTTTGGAGCGAGATTTGCGCCGTCTCTTTGCAGGGGCAGAAGACGGATTGTTCGGTACCTCTATGTTACTTAAGATAAGCACCACTATGCCCAAAAAAATCAGAAAGCCCATATTTCAATTGCTTAATTATCAAACATACTGCAAATATACAGCTTTATCTTCATACGACAAAATATTTACAGTGATTTATGCGAAGCTGAGGACGCTGTGGCGGTTTTTGCCGATTTGAACCGTGAGGGTCGACTGGCCGGTGTTATAGGCATGTCGGGCAATCATAGCGATTGCGCGGCGTACCATGGTGCGTGAAGGGTTAGCGGCGAAGTGAGCGCGCGACTCCTCTTGTAGCAGGTCGAGTTGCTGACGGTAGCAGAGCCGATTATACTTCATTGATTGGCGCGTAGCTTCGTATATGCGCTGTTTCTCGGCCCATAGAGCCTCGCGGGCTTCGATAGTTTTTACCCGACCGAGGTCGGTGTTGATGTGTCCGACTGCGAGGTCGCACTCCTTTTGGATTTGGATGCGCTGAGCCTTGTATTGAAGGCGCAGAGCGTGAGCTTTGGTGTCAAATTCGTTCATTTTCGTAAGGCTTTAAAATGAAGTTAAACAAAAAGTTGAGATTCTCGTGGGGAAACAAAAAAGAGTTCCGCTCCCCATTGCCTTACACTCGATTGAGCAGTGGGCGCATTAACGCTCCACATGGGACGGAACTCTATATTGATGGCGGCAGGGCATAAAAAATGCCCGCTGCGGTTTGTCGGCGGACTCTCATCCGCTCAATCGAATATGTAAGGCACTGCAAATCTACGACAAGTTTTTGACACCACCAAATAATTTGCAATATTTTTTGATTTTCATGTCAAATTCCGATGATTTTACAGGATATGTAAATCCCTGAAAAACAATGTAGTTTCCATGCGATTTTCGCGCTGATTTTTACGGATTTTTGGATTTTTCCAGAGGTATAAAGTCCAAAAATCCTAAAAATTAGGCAGTTAAAGGGGTTAAAAGGGGAATTTTTCCCCTTTTTCCGTCGGAAGACCCCCCGCCCGCCCTAAGGAGCAAGGGGATACCTCTACCCAAAAATCTGCGGAATATGCAGGGGTGTACTGCGATAGGTGGGCATACCGAAACAGCAATGCACGGTACTGTGGCCAATGTGAGAGCCAAGCCGACAGCAGGGCGGTATTGGCTCTCGCTTGGCTGTCCGCTGATTAAGTAGGAGCAGGGCGGTAAGATGGCTCGGCATGGTATTGAGTGAGCGTTTGAAGCTTGAAGCAAAACCCGTAAAGGAGGAGACATTAAGGCGCCAGGGCATAGCTGCGAGCCGCAGGCCACACGGCTTTATGGACTTCTTTCCCGAGCGAATAGGCAGAAGTGTAGAGCGTGGTGGATTAATAAGCGCAGCGAAGTTTGTCCTCGACGCCGGAGCGGATGCAGCTCGTGAAAGATGTACATAAAGCCACGTGAGCAGCCATGCTCTGTGACAGTCCGCAGGGCAAGGCAAGCCTTTATGTCGACGGTAATGGAGGGTGCAGCCACAAGCTGATTGAGTGCGAACTCTGAGCCATGCCGAGGGGGTAGGGGTGGGCCAGACAAAAACAACGCATCCACCGATCCTCACGGACGGGTGGATGCTACATTACACATTTCAAAACCAATAAATCATGAAAAAAGCTTATATGAAGTCGTATAGATTTATACCCTCATGTGGCTCGGTGTGGCCGCGGCGGCGGTGGTAGAGGATGGGCAGGATGCGCTCGTACCAGCGGGCGTCGTCGGCCATGGAGCTGACGTGTTGGTGTATCACGGCGTCGCCCGTCTGCTCGGACTTAAATGTGTATAGCTTGCGCCACGGACGCTTACTGTAGCCGCCCACAAATGTAAGGTGTGGGTATGTTGGCTCAAGATAGGAGCAAAGGAAGCGGAAAGCCCTGTCGGCCATCTCATTGCTTCGCTCCAGTATGAGCCGCACGATGGTGCCATCGGGCAGCATATTGATGAGCTCAAAAAGATTCGGGCCGTCGAATGACACCGCACCGTGTGCGTAGCGCCAAAGGTCTATGCTGTCGAAGTATATGCGTATGTCAACGGCTCGAACGCCTGAGTCTAACTGCTCTAATAAAGTCTTGCGCTGGCAGCGGGCAAATACGCGCAGTGGGCGCATCCACCAATACCGCACGGGCAGATAGCTCATGGTGTTGTGTGAGCCGATGATGATATTGTCGTTTTTTGAGTCCATAGTTTAATGAGGTTAATCGAATAATACTTCAACTTTGCCCTGTGTAAATCTTATCTTAAGACGGCGATATTTCCACGATGTCCCATACCAAGGGTCAAGGAAAACTGTAAAGCCATCACGGATTCGGCCTCCGTTAATCTTTAATTCATAAGCTATTGAGTCCACTTTACCAATAAGCTTGCCTTCTTCCCATATCGATTCTCCGCGTACATCAAAAGTAACGATGTCACCTACCTGTACTTTGTCTATATCAGACCAAGAGAAATAATTACTGAATACGGTGTATTCTTTGGAGTCCTCCACAAACTCGAGCAAAGCGCCACGCCATGTGTTTGGCCCGGAGGGAGTGTTTGCTTTAAGAGCGTCAACCTCGGCTGTCAACTTGTTAAGAGCGTCAACTGTAGCCATGACTCCGCCGTTAAGAATATTTAAAGACCAATTCTCTAAAGCTTTGTCGCAATGGGCTAACACTGTAGCATTCATATTGCAATCGTTTTCTGCTACACTGAATGCAATTAATATTGATTCAGGGCTGTTTGAGAGAACGGTGCCATATAAATCAATGTCGTTAATGGGGCCGTCAGGGCCTAAGAGAACAATCGGTAATTTATTATGAACCGGTATCTCTGCCCAATTACCAACACATTCATCTAAGGCAAATGTTTTGGTATCGAAGTCATATACAAATGCGACATAAGTCTCATCCTGATTACCCTGTATAGTATTTTTTATCTCATCAATCCTCTTATTGGCATTGGTAAGGCCGGTAGTCAGCGGTGCCAAGTCCTCGGATGTTACGTAGCTGCCGGGTTTAATTACGAAGACGCGCATCTCGCCGATATAGTCCAATTTGACCAACAGCACAGCGTCCAATCCATGTCCGTTTTCGGCGAGGTTGAAAGCCACAAGGCAAGCATTATCCATCGTGGCGACTACCATGCCCTCGCAAGGACGTGGCAGCTCTTTGAGGTCGGCGTCAAGAAAGACGGCAGTAACAGAGTTGTTGAGTTTAGCTCCGGTAATATCTACCGTCATGTCGAGCACATTAAAGGTTTCGGTAGCCTTGTCAAACGACATGATGATGTTACCGATGTTTTTGTGGGCCGATACAATAGGATTTAGTACAGCCTGAAGGCCGGATAGAGCCCCATTGAGCGCGGGGTTGGATACGATCTTTTCGTTCTCGTCGTTTTTTGCCATGAGTAGATAATTAAAGGTTAAGGCTCGCGGGGAGCGTGGCCACGTATTGAGCCACGCCCCTGCAGAGCCAATGGAGATTACTCGCCGAAGATTGATTTGGCCAGAGCCAGACCTTCTTCCTCGGACATAAATTCGAGCGAATCTTTAAATGCCTCGAGGTTGTCAAGACGCTCGGTGAGCGGAGTGAGGTCAACCTCGGCCTTGTACTCACCTACAACCTCCCATTTACCGTTCACGTA
>CAMTKF010000049.1 GCA_947072905.1 uncultured Bacteroidales bacterium | reverse complement strand
TTTAGAAATGTCCTCTCCTTTAGCAGAGGCATTTTTGCTTGTTACTCTTAACAATTGTTATGAAACACCCTCTAAATCTATTATGGAAAAGAAAGATAACAAGGTTAAACCTTATGACATAGTTAAAAATATCTTTTCTTTACGGTCGAATTTCATTATAATTGGCTTAACAGGACGAACGGGAAGTGGTTGCACGACAGTTGCGGATATTCTTAAAGAAAAAGATTTTGATGATTTAAAAATAAAATATAAATTACGTCATGAGGGGACAATTGATAACGATGCAAGAAAACGCAGGATAGTTTATAACTTCATCCGTGAAAATTGGAGACCCTTTACCATAATAAAAGCAAGTGATGTAATTTATCACTTCGCTTTTAAGTTGGATTTTGATCAGTTTATAGATTCCATTGCATCTGAATGGACAAATATGGACGAGCTTTCTAAACAAAATGGCAAAAGTTCCAAAGATAATGACATTGAAACTATTAAAGTTTTACTTAATCAAGTAAAGGATGAATATAATCGAATCTCGGCAGAAGTAGGCTCATTCAACAAATATTTGGAGTCCGAAGATTATAAAAAAGAAACAAATATAGCGAAACTCAATCAATACGCTGATTTGGTTCTAAAAAAAATACCTGATTTGCGTAATAAAATAGAAGTCCTTCTATCTGATAAATATCGCGGAAAGATTCCTGAACTACTTCAGAACTGGGGAGATAATATCAGGCAGTACAAGGATGTTATTTCAGGTGCAGAAACTAAAGATGGGCCGGAAGCTCTGGCTACCTTAATAAACTCAATTATAAAATTATTGAGACAAAGGAACAAACTCTGTAAAGAACCTACAAGAATTGTGATTGATTCTTTACGTAATCCTTTTGAAATACTTTATTTTCGTGAACGATGGTCTTCGTTTTATTGTGTATCCGTTAATACTCAAAAAAACGTGCGTCATGATAAGTTAATGAAATATCGCTATTTAACTTTTGAAGAGGTAGTTAAAATTGATAAACGAGAGGAAGCTAAGAAGCACGTAAGTGAGTCTTTCAGAAAAATAGACATAGATAGATGCCTTCAATTGGCAGATGTACATTTGTCTCATAATGGAACTGATGTGTCTGAGAATTACCAGTTAATCAACCAATTGTTTACATATTTATCTCTAATGTTGCATCCTGGTCTTGTTCCTCCGTCACCTCAAGAAAGATTAATGCAGATTGCCTACACAGCCAAGCTAAATTCAGGCTGTTTATCTAGGCAAGTGGGTGCTTCAATCACAGACTGCAACTATTCCTTAAAAGCAATTGGTTGGAATTCTGCTCCGGCTGGACAAGTCCCTTGTGCTTTAAGACAATTTGGTGACTTGGTAGAACATATGGATTTGAACGCATTTAGCCACTATGAGCAAAATAATGGAGATTTTAGGGATGCGATTAAAAAACTTCACATTGCATATAAACCTGATTTAACTTCAAGATTAGGAGGGATGCCTATAAGGTATTGTTTCAAAGATATACACACTACTATAGCCACACGTCAAAAGTATAATCAGGTCCATACAAGAAGCCTGCATGCAGAAGAGAATGCTTTCCTTCAGATTACCAAATATGGAGGGGAAGGAATTGAGGGCGGTAAGCTTTTTACAACTGCAAGTTGCTGTGAACTGTGTGCAAAAAAGGCATATCATCTTGGAATAAAAGAGATTTACTATATTGACTCATATCCTGGCATTACATTAGAACATATTTTAATGGGTAGCACCCCGGGGAATGGTCCAGAATTAAAACTTTTTTCTGGTGCGGTGGGTAGAGCTTATATAAATCTCTATAATCCCATGATGCCATTTAAAGATGAACTGGAAGCGTTAACAGATGTAGACGTTAAATTAACAGTTGAGCCTAACAGGTGTTCAAATAATGATATACAAAGAAAAAATCCCAAAAGTAAATCAGATGGCAGTGATAGCTATAACAAATAATCCGAATGAATTGATTCAGGCCTTGTACCAAGGCATCAGAGACCATACTATAACAACATGGTTGGTTGATGATGATGGTGATATAACAATTGCGAGACAAATATGGCGACATAAAGCGTGGTTCTCAATCAAATCAAATTCCTCAAGTGTCATTTTTGGGATAATTCCATCTATGAAACATCCTATGACAAAAGAATTGTATGGAGTCTATCACGGAAGATTGGCTGCTACTATACTTGCAAATTTTGATGAAATGATAGGTAATATAACACTAACTTCCGGATATTTAGAAGACTATGACGTTGTGCAATCCATATTACCACCATTATAAATTAAATCGAAAATTCAATAATAGATGAGAAAAGAACGTATATTGCTCTGCCTTGCTCACATGAGCGGCAGGGAGCAGGATTTTATCAAGGAGGCGTTTGATGCCAATTGGGTGGTGCCTCTGGGTCCGAATGTCAATGGTTTTGAAAAAGACCTTGAGGAGTTTGTTAATGACCGCGAGAATGCGACACCTCTTGACAAAAAGGTTGTTGCGCTGTCCGCCGGTACGGCTGCGGTGCATCTGGCGCTGATTGCTTGTGGTGTCGGGCCGGGCGACGAAGTGCTGGTGCAGTCGTTTACATTTTGTGCGTCGAGTCACCCCATCACTTATTGCGGCGCCACGCCGGTGTTTGTTGACTCGGAAAAGGAGTCGTGGAACATTGACCCCGAGCTGCTTGAAGAGGCTATCAAAGACCGCATAGCCAAGACCGGACGCAAGCCTAAGGCTATAATCCCAGTGGCACTCTATGGTATGCCATACAAGATTGACAAGATTATGGAGATTGCCAACCGCTACGAAATCCCTGTGATTGAGGACGCTGCTGAAGGCCTCGGCTCGAGCTATCGCGGCCAGGTACTCGGCACATTCGGCAAGTACGGCGTGCTGAGTTTCAACGGCAACAAGATGATCACCACCTCGGGCGGTGGCGCCCTCGTATGCGAAAACGATGAGGACAAGAACACCATCATGTGGTACGCCACCCAGGCCCGCGAATCCTATCCCTACTACCAGCACGAGGCCATCGGCTACAACTACCGCATGAGCAACATCTGCGCCGGCATAGGCCGCGGCCAGATGACCATCATCAACGACCACATTGCTCACCACAAGCATGTTCAGGAGCTTTATTGCGAGCTGCTAAAAGATGTAAAGGGCATTACTATGCACACCAATCCCTGGCCGGAGTCTGATTCCAACTTCTGGCTCTGTACCGCAACTCTCGACCCAGAACTCAAAATCAAGGGTCAGGAGAACGCCTACAAAACCATCATCACCGGAGCAGTGGGCGGCGCAGCCGGTGTAATCCACGCTGCATCAACCGCTACAACTGACTGCCAGCCCAACGACAATGTCGAGGCTCTGCGTGTATGCCTTGACAAGGCAAACGTCGAAGCCCGCCCGCTCTGGAAACCCATGCACAAGCAGCCTGTCTATAAAGACGCTCCCGCCTACGTCAACGGCGTATCGGAAGCACTCTTCAAAGTCGGTATCTGCCTCCCCGCCGGCCCCTACGTCACCGACGACGACGTGCGCTACATCGTCAACACCATCAAAGAGTCAATAATATCTGAGTAAACTACTTCGCAAAAATACTCAATTGCCTAACAGATGGGGCTGTCTAACAAGTTTAGGCAGCCCCATGGACTCAATATGCGGTATTAAAAGACGCGAGTTGTAGGTATATTTCTCTAATCTCCGACAGTCCAAAACGGATCTTTACGTTTTGAAAAAGCTGCCTTAAATATCGCGCCAATAATGTTATAAGAAATGCCTGAGTTACGACGAGCATTTTGCGAACAAACGTGGATACATCTACCACAAGTCAGACATTTACTATTATTGGTTTCCCACGGATGTTCAATAGAGATAGCATCTACCGGGCAAGATGCAACACATTTACCACATTTAATACATTTTACTTTACTCCCTTTAGGATGAATAGGAACACCGGCAATTTTTTTATAAGGGCGATTACCTTTTACTTGTATATTGCCTAATTTATTCTCTTCAATCGCCTTTTTGCAAGCCTTACCGAAATGTAAGAGTTCTTGTTCATCGTTAAGGTCAGGTCTGCCGACGCCGACCTTATTAAAAATGGAGTGTTGACCGATAAAAGCACCTGTGCCAACAATACGGAAGTTCTTATTGTTGAGAATGTCAGATATTTCAAGCAGAGCATCGTCATAGTCTCGGTTACCATAAACAGCTAAGGCTATTGCGATGGCATTGTTGCCTTTAAGACGAGCAAATGACTCAGCTACAAGTGCAGGTATTCGGCCGCCATAAACAGGAGCTGCAACAATGACAATATCTTCCGAGGTAAAGTCGGGAAAAACAACATCAAAATCATCAGCAAGATTTATGGTTGATGTTAGCTTGAGGTTCAAACCTCGACAAATATAATTTACACAACGGCTTGTTGTGTCCGTAGCACTGAAATATATTGCGTAGAGATTGCTCATAAATGGTAGTTATTATGCGGCAAAGGTACGTATTATCATGGAGATATACAAGTTAAAGGAATACTTCGCAGTCGTTGCCGCGAAAGATGCAGCAGCCGCAGACTCGGCGGCACTCGTAGGAGGTGAGCTGGCCCATCTCCACCTCGTATTCCTTGGAGACGTTGACATCATAGAAGCGTGAGGACTTTCCGAGCGAGGCTATAGAGTTGTCAACCTTGATTTTCTCAGTAGTGATGCGCAGCAGAACCAACGATTCAACGGCGTTGAAACGATAATATCGCAAAAATACTCAATTGCCTAACTGATAGGGTGGCCGTTTCCGGCCGCCCTATTTTTTTAGTAATCAGTAAAAAATAACTCCATTTAAAATCCATTTTTTCGTGACTGTTAGTGGAATAATCGTAAAAAATTGCGATATTTGAGGTAATGATTTGGGCGGGTTGGCTGTCTACTGTATAAAACATCTTACTAATGGAATATTCTGCTGCTGAGTTTGAAGCTCTCTACATACAATGTTTTCCGCCCTCTATGAGGTTGGCTCTCAGCCTGCTTCATGAGGAGGATGAAGCTCGCGACGTGGTGCAGGAGGTGTTCCTGAAGCTTTGGGAGTCGAATACAAGGTTTGACAATCCTACCGCTTTTCTAATCAGGGCTGTGCGCAATGCATGCCTTAACCGTATCAACATGCTTGATACGCGCGACAGGATACGCCGAAGAATCATGCTTGATTCTCCGCCCGACGATTTCGACATTGATGTGCGCAACGATGAGGTGAGGTCGGCCATACCTCGGCTGCTCACTCCACGTGAGCAGGAAGTAGTCAACAGAATCTACTCCGAGGGCATGAGCTACAAGGAAGCTGCCGAAAACCTTGAAGTCTCAGTTGCAGCAATCAACAAGAATATAGTCTCGGCTCTGAAAAAATTAAGGTCTCATTTCAAAACCGGTAAGTTATGACAGAAGAACAGAAAGAAATATTGATAGCCAAGATGCTTGATGCGCCTGCCTCTTTGTCGGACATGGAGCTGGATGCGATTTCAGATGATGACGAACTGCGCGACATCTATGCGGCTTCAGCTGCACTTGACAGCGCTTATGCCGCCAAGCAGGAATTTGATATGGATGCCGAATGGAAGCGATTCAGTCCCCGTCTGCACCGTAAACCTGACAAGATGCGTTGGTTCATGCGTGTGGCAGCCATTTTCTTAGGCGTGATATTAGCCTCAGGTGTTGCCGTAAAGATTATCAATACCACATTCACACATGCCCCTCAGCCCGTTATAGCTAAGGTTGAGCAAGTCTCAAAAGCAGCAGAGCGCCCTACCCTGCACATGCCGGAGCAGATGTCGATGACTGAAATAAAGACTCCTCGCAATCATGCTGTTGACCATGACTCAAAGCATTACAATACCCGCCATCTCGCAAAGGCCGAAGTCACCCTGCCTGCTACAACCCCGGCGCAGGCAGAGCCGGAGATTGATGTTGATGAGTACCTGCGCATACAGCAGGCGCGTATCGACAACGAATTGGCCTTGCAGATGGCCGAATCATATATGGAAGAATATGACGACCTTGTGCCGATACTCGACGCTGCCGGCCTGTACAGTTCTGAAATTGACTATGAAATAAGAAAAATAACAATGGAATAATCCTAAAAAATCTCAAGATATGAAAACCTCGCTCTTACGGCTTTTTGGCCTTATGCTCGCTGTAATACCTATAACGGCAGCGGCCCAAAACAACATCAAGTCGGCTTTTGATGCCATAATCAAATGTCCTGATGCTAAAATCATCGAGAGCCACTCCCTCGACAAAGATCCCTCCACGGGAAGCAAGACCGGTCAAAGCGACATATACCGCTTTGTGCTCCCCTCCGACAAGGCTTACCTGATAGAGCAGGTGGTGTCGGCCTTTGATAAAGATGCCGAAAGGGCCTACAGCATCAATCGTGGCAAGAGCGTCAGTACCGAAAGCGACATAGTACTGACTGTGGGCGATGGAAGCGGTGTATATATCAACGATCCCGACTGCGAGTATATCTATTCTCTGTTTCTCGCCCCGCTGTCAGAGGACCCCGATGGCAAATACCGCTATGCCTACGGCATGAACTGCAAGGAGGTGGGCGACAAACTCTCGGGCAAGCTCGTGATAACATACGCAACTACCTTGATGTATCGTCAGCAGGTCGAACGTCAACGCCAGTACAATTTGCTCCGCAATTTCTCGGGCGGCTCGTCGAGCAATACTTCTTTCACTGCCTCTTCTCAGAAATCATGGTTCGATACTATGATGTCATACCTACAGGGCATGGCTTCAGCCAACCCGCAGACAAGGATAGCCCTGGCGTCAAAGGCATATAAACTGATAGGTGACACATCAAAATATCCTGAGGTGACCGATGCAGACAAGGATGTGATACGCGAGATTCTGGAAGGGATGATTTCAGACATGGAGTACTCCGAAACTATCCTCCACAGACTTCTGCAAAAGTGTGTGGAAAGTATAAATAAGTAAAAACAGCTTTTTATTCATACAATCCTCGGCCATTCGGTCGGTACCGTATGGCCGAGGATTAACAAATAGCAATTTATGAAAAGATTGGCTATAGGGGTGTCGTGTGCCTGCACTTTAGTATCGGCAATGGCTCAGACTACTGCTACTGACACCGTCAAAACTCAGCAACTCAACGAAGTAACCATCGAAGCGCGCAACCAACAGCTCGGAGCGGAGGTATCAACTTACATACCCACCTCCAAGCAAAAAAACGGGGCACAGACCGCCACCGATTTGCTCAACCGCATGGCTATACCTCAGTTGAGAATATCGCCCGAGGAAGAAATCACCGACCTCGCAGGTAAAAGCGTAGATATATTCATAGACTATATCCCGGCATCTAAAGAAGACCTCGAAGGCATGCGCATGCACGATGTGAAGAAGGTGGAATATTATGACTTCCCCACCGATCCACGCTTTCAAGGCAAGGCTCATGTAGTGAATTTCGTAATGCAGAAATACGAATATGGCGGCTATGTCAAGGGATTTGGCTGGGAAAGCACTGCCAATTCGGGGCAACTGAACCTGTACTGCAAATTGCAATATAAACGTATGACATTCGACATTGCCGCCGGTGCGTTCTATATCAACCGATCACATAGCGGAAGCGATACCTACGAGACATTTCGCCTGCCGCAGCCCGACGGCAGTGTAAGCGAGTTCGAGCGCAAGTCCATTCAGGAATATGCAAAATCGCGCACCCGCACCTACTGGCCTACATTCAAGGCACTGTATTCGTCCGACAAGATTACCATACAAAATACAGTAGGTGCCAATTTCAACTCTATTCCCGTAAACGGCCGTAAGGGATATGTGATATATTCACCCGAGGTATCGCCCCGCACCGATTTCCATTCTGATGAGTCGAGCCGCGTCAACTCATTGTCGTACAGCGGTTATTGGAACTTTATACTAAACGATAATAATTCAATAACCTTCGCGCCCAGATACGCTTATTCACACACCAACAGCAGCAGCCTGTATACCGAAAGCTCAGCCGGCGAGTACTATAATGCCGCAAAAGACGACTCACACCGTTTCAGCGGCAATTTGACCTACTCACACTCATTCGGCAAACGTGGCAAGCTCAACGCCATGGTTCAGACCATAATCACCACAAACAAAACCCGCTACACCGGCACATCCGATACTCGCGACAACGCCCACACCTACCGCGTAGGCCCCGGGGTGCAGTACAGCATTTCGGCCGGCAAGGTGTACGCAATGGCTGGTGTGGGATTCCATTGGGACAGACAGGAATACCTTGACCATAAAGAAAACTCGGCAGCCCCGTGGATTGATTTCTCGCTGCAATATTCACCCGATGAACGCCACTCGGTAAGGGGCGAATTCCATCACATGAAGTCAATCCCGTCATCAAGCTATCGCTCGGCAGCCATCATTCAGAGCAATCCCTTGATGAGCTATACCGGCAACCCCAACCTGGTGTCGTATGGCAGCTACGATGCCGGAGTCAACTACTCATTCGTCCCTAACAACAGATTCCGCCTATCTGCATTTGCCACCACATGGATAGTCGACAACCGATATGTGTACGACTACGAACCCACGGCAAACGGAATATTGAGGACCATAAAACAACCCGGCGGAGGATACTCGCAGTGGGATTACGGTGCATACGCCACCATAAGCCTTCTTGGTCAGAAACTGCAGCTCACCGCACAACTCAATGCCACATCGGTACACAACGGTGCGCCGTACAACCTCGACAAGACACATCTGCTGTATGCGTTGCGGGCATATTATTACCTGGGCAACTGGTCGTTCTCGGGCATGTACTATTCACCCCAGGGCTACCCCGACGGCTGCATGGTGGGCACATGGATGAAAACCAAGTCTACAATCATGCTGCAGGCCGGATGGTCAAATTCGACCTGGAACCTGCAACTGCAAATATTCGATTTCGCACGATGGAACTGGAAGAGCAACAAAGGCTTTATGCACAGTCAATATTACGACAAGATTGAACAGACCTACTCAATCAACGACCACGCATTGGCCAAGCTGACCGTGACATACACATTCGGCTTCGGCAAAAAGGTAAGACACGGCGACGAAGCCACCCAGCAATCAGGCGTCAACTCGGGTATTCTGAAATAAAAACGTGCCAAACCATTGGCAGAAATAATTGAGGCTGTGTCAAAATGAAGTGACCCCAAAAGTTGGATAAAAAACTTTTTGGGGTCACTTCAAAATAGGTTATCTACATTATTCTTATCACCTCTGAAAACTTTGCCAATTTGTCCGACGGTATCGGACAAATTCACCACCCCGACATCCTCGCTTATTGCCAATCCATCCTTCTCCCATATTGTTGAACTTCTCACCATAGAAGACCCTCTTATTCGTTTCTTTTACGAATCTTAATGCATGCGGAATTTATAGAATGTGAACGAAATCAAAAACAAACTATCAAAAATTGATGAGCGTAGAATAATCATAAAAGATAGGTTTTCGTTTGAGAAACTTGATATTTGGTAAAAAGGCCCCAAGTCGGTAGCATACCCAAAAGTGTACATTTCTGCAATCATACACTTTTGGGTATTGCCGGGAATTTATATCGGCAGTAATTTTGCAGCAGTAAAAACAAAATTATAAGCAGATATGAAAAGATTAATTCCAATTCTCTTTAGTTTCCTGATTTTGTGTATGAGTACACATGCACAAGAAACGATGCGAGTTGAGACCAAGACGTTTCATTCGCCTGATTTTCCTTTCGACAGGGAAATTTTCATCTGTACGCCAATGTTTTACGATCAAAGAGACCAGTCAGAGGTTGACGTGGTATATGTGTTCGACTCTCAGTGGCGCTCACACTTCGCATTGGCTTATGCAATATTGGCCGAATGTCAGAATCCGGCTGAAGATACTGTTCCTTTTATTGTAGTAGGCATTTCGTCCCCCACTACGCCTGACTATCACAGGAACAACGACTTTCTGCCCGTGCCGACCAACGTGACCTATCAATCTAAATATTACGGCAACTACGAGAACTTCAAAAAGTTTGTCCGCGAAGATGTAATGACCTATATCAACAGCAACTACCGCACCTCGGGTCACACGCTTGCAATAGGTCATTCGCTCGGAGCTTCATTCATACTCAACTCTCTTGCATCTGAAGAATTGTTTGATGACTACATAGCTCTTTCGCCGAATTTTATGGAAGATAACAATCTGTTTGCTGACAACTTCTTAAACTACGATTTCAGCAAGAGCAAGCCAAGATTCCTTTTTCTCACGATGTCTAATGAATCGGAAGAAAAATGGCGTTCTGCATGGGATTTGGTAAAATCTAAAATGGAGGCTGCGACATTGCCTGATAATATAAAAATGTTCTTCAAAGAATATCCCGAACATACACACATGAGTGGCTATGCTCAATGCCTTATGGATATACTCCCTGTCTATGGAATGTATCGTCAAAGCACTCAAATATCAGATTCTACCCGGCACCCTGTCCACATCGAGCTTGAATGTCCGTGGGCTGAGGGCGATGTATTTATCACCGGCAATCAGGAAGCTATTGCCAACTGGAATCCCCAAGGCATCAAAATGACCAAGGTTGATGAGAAAACTTATGCAATCGACTTGAATCTTCAGTTGCCTGCTGAATTTAAGTTTACGCAAGGATCCTGGGAAACTCAGATTACCCCCGGAAATGCATATCCTATGAATCTGCGCATCTCCAATCCAAACAATACCACCAAGCATTATATAGCTCAATAAACCAAGATATAGACCTCAAACAAATGAACAACCGATAAAAAAAAGATAAAAAAAGCGAGCCAAGCCCTTGACAGCAATGGAAAAATATGTTAATTTTGTAATAATTTCTTAAACTTATAAAAAAATAACCAAAATGAAGAAATTAGTCATTATCCTTATGCTGCTTGGCGCCGCTATCGCCACAAACGCTCAAACCCCCTTTTGGGGCGCTACTGTTGGCGTCCAGACAGTACACGTCATCATAGACGGTGGAGATTCGACGTCAGAAACCGCTTTCCAAATCGGAGCGGAGGCCGGTTATGAATTCAACCAAACATGGACAGTCGGACTATGCTTTGCATATCAACTGACACACGTCAGCGATTACAACTTATCTGTATTCAATCTATATCCATTTGTGCGTGCTACATTCGCCCGTGTATCCAAGGTTGACTTTTTCGGTGAATTAGCAGTGGGATATGGACGACAGTCAATCAACAATGATGATTATAATTTCGACGCAATCAACGGTGTTGTAGCAGGATTACGACCCGGTATTATGGTACACCTCACCCCTAAAACTGCAATCACCGTGCGCACACAACTGCTCAGTTTAGAACATTATGACGGCTCGACCAGCTTCGGCTTCGGTCTGAATGGCAGCTCAACTATAGGCCTGCAATTCACGTTCTAATTTTGGACGCATAATAACCCTGCAGCCCCAAAGTCTTGATCAAGGCTTTGGGGCTGTGGGTATTCAAATAATCTTTAGCGTACTTGCAAAGTATTTGCAATCCAATTAAACAGGTCATCGAGGTTATAGTCGCCTGAGTGTGGACGGTTCCACGGCAGGAAGAAGTTAACATTCTTGCCGTCGTTCTCCAACTTGGTGGCAAGATTTACCGGAACGAGGAACGATGTGTCACGGTCTTTCGCACCATGTCGAATATACCAGTTCGGGGCTATGGTTGATTTGCCGCTTCCGATAAAGTTCATAGGATTCATCAGATACACCCTTTGATCCATGTCTTTGCTCAGTTTGGCCGACGGATCATTTAAACGGTGCTGAAGGCTGAATTCTGTGAAATTGGCCGGCTCGCCATTTTCATTACCAAACACTTTGTTTTCAGGCGATGGAGTCGGGATCAATACTCCCATCTGATCGAATGCCGGCGGTGTTTTCAACGGTGTTACCGATGCCACGTAGCTAAGATATTTGTCGAGATCAAGGTTGGTGACAAAGTCGCTTGTCTTATTGAAGCGGCCTGAATTTTAGCTCCGTGTGGTTGCTGCATCTTCCGCAAAAATAGTCGTTAAAATGGTCACGCGGTATTTATAATCCCAATATTATTGCTAAATTCGCATTATGAAACATAATTATTTTCTCCTCATATTTTTTCTCATTGTCTTTACCGGCTGTACTACATTTAAATCTATTAAATGCGGCAGTCCGTCAACTGACACTTACCACAATTTTGCTATAGATACAATCAAGACTAATAAAGCAGTAAAGGATGTGTTGCTTTCTTCGTCTGGCCACGACAGATATTTTGAAGACTCCAAATTTTCCGGCGGAAGTTTTAACAGCGAAACTATAGGGGAGTATTTTGCACGTGTCAGAGGTAACGGTGCTTTATTAATTGTCCGTAATGATACGATTCTACTCGAAAAGTATTTTGGGAATTTCGCCCAATTATCCCCATCAAATATATTCTCTATAACAAAGTCTATAACCGCATTATTATGCGGCATAGCAATCGACGAGGGATATATGTCGTTAACCGACCCCGTAACAAAATATATAACAGATCTAAATGACGCAGACCCTCTGTTTAAAGAACTCACCATTGAGCACCTGCTTGATATGCGCACCGGGCTTGATTTTCAAGAAAGCTACGGATGGAACCCTTTCTCTAAAATGGCGAAACTGTATTACGGCAAAAATGTTGTTAACCAATTCAAAAAGCTGCATTTCAAGTCCGAGCCCGGCGTTGAACATTATTATAATTCGATGGCAACCGCCTTATTAGGTGTTGCTATAGAAAGAGCTGTTGGCACTCCATTCGCTCTCTATTTACAGGAAAAAGTATGGAAGCCACTTAATATGGAAGCAGACGCATTTGTATCTCTCGATGATAGTAAACATCGACAGGCAAAGGCATACGGTGGATTGGTGTCTAATGTAAGAGATTTAGCAAAAATCGGTCGTCTATATATCAATGGCGGTGTTTATGATAACAAGCGGATTGTGAGCAAAGAATGGATTGACCGCTCAACTCATTCTTCATTGGATAACGAAGCATATTCGTTTGGTTGGAACAACATTATCACTCAAGTAGATGGCAGGGATATTATTACTTCTCGCTTTTTCGCTATCGGCCTGTTCGGACAAGTGTTGTTTTGCGACCCGGTACAAAATTTGATTTTTGTAACATTAGGCGAAAAGAAAGGTAGCGAGTATCACTTGCTATTTGATGATTTTTGCAATCTGATTTCAAAATCAAAATAGTATCGCTAAAAATATTCACACCACACTTATCCGCCACAATTCCAACGTTTTTTGTATCTTTGCATTTGTATGAAGAAATTTCTTTGGATAGTGATTATTATTGCCGTGGGCATTGTTTCGTGTTCCCGGTCGGAGCATAACAAGCTGATTCTTACTGAAGCCGGAAGTGTTGCGGCCATTTATCCCGACAGTGCCTTGAAAATGCTCGACATTATTGATCCGGCTGACTTGCATGAGGATTCTTTGAAGGCCGCGTATGCACTTACTGTGGCAACAGCCCATAAGGCCGCCAAGACCTCAATGGTTTCTGATTCTCTCACCGGATATGCTTTTGATTATTACAGGGATAAAGACTTTGAGAGATTCCTGCAAGCCGGAGATTTATACGCTCTGCACCGTTTCTGGCTTGGCGAGGGCAACGCGGCCTTGGCTCTGCTCGACTCGCTGATTACACTGCCCGACGTGCCGCTCAACTCAAAGATTGAGTTGTTGCGGTCAAGAATTGGCGTGGGCGGCCAATTGGTCGACGGCATCAGAAATATTGCGGCTATAAGGCAACTTATGCAGATTGACACTGTCAAGGATAAACAATTGAAATACAAGCGCCAATTGTATCTTAATTATACTTTCATCGGAAAAAATGACTCTGCATTGGTCTTGCTCGACGAACTTATAGACGATGCTTACAGGCGTAAGCTTACCAATCTGCAATTTGAATATCAATACGAGAAAGTCAGCGTATTGGAGGAAGCCGGAATGTATTCAGAGAGTAATCAGCTTGCCGATTACATAATTGATAATGCACCCGAGAACTCGGCACTGCACTTTCTGCACTTTTGCAAGGCTTTGAATTTTCTCAATCTTGGAGATTTTAAGAATGCGTCTGAGCAGCTGGTTGTTGCCGACAAATATGTTGCTGAGGTTTCGCCGGAAGAACGTCAGTATTACGAAAGTTTAGCCGGGCATATTCGCAATATATTGGATTTTCATAACGAGGGACGGATAAAAATCATATCCGTGGCTGAATTGTCAAACAAACAGCGCGACCGTTGGTTCCGCGATAATAATACCCGTTATGAACAAAAGCAGAACGCCCTTAAAGCCGAAAATCGTGCATTAGAGTTCAAAGCACAAAGTGAACGCAAGACCTATATCATCGTAATCATTTCGCTTGTAGCATTTATCATAACCCTTGGCGGAATATGGCTCTTTCAGAAGCGCAAGCGCAAGATGGTTGAGGCCGAGGAACGCGCCGATACTCTGCAAAAAATGGTGGATGAACTCCATAAACCGGCCGCCCCGTCAGACAGCCAGGAGGCACTGCGACGTGCCATGCTGCAACAGCTCAACATCATAAAAATGGTGGCGGAGACCCCTACCGAACAAAACCGCGAGATGCTGCGCAAAATATCGTCGGTAGACAGCAACGCCGACGGCCCCTTGGTAAATTGGGCTAACATGTATGAGATAATCGACAGCCTTTATTCAGGCTTCCATTCAAAGCTCCACAGCAGCTATGGCGATAAACTCTCCGAGAAAGAAGAACAAGTGATAATGCTGTTGGCTGCCGATTTCTCAGCCAAAGAAATCAGTGTAATCACATCTCAATCCACAGCATCGGTATATGTGCGCAAATCGTCGGCCAAGAAGAAGCTGGGCGTGCCCGAGAAGCAGGATGTGATAGCTTTTCTGCGTGGAGATCTGTCGCGTTAAGCAGGTTTTAGGTCCTCAACCCCGTTTTTTAGACTTTTAAGTTTAATCACACTTGATAATCAGCGTTTTACATTTGAGTTTTTAGATTTTTACATTTGGTATTAAGACTGCGTTAGGTGTAATTTTGCAGTGTAACAATCGTTCCCGGTGGACGTTTGACCACGCAAAAAATCACACAAAAAACTATCGCAATATGAACGTAAAAACCTACACTCAAATCGCAATGATGGCTATGGCGCTACAGACCCCTGCCATCGCTATCGCACAAGAAAATACCGACACCACAGCCATCGCCCACCAACTGAACGAGGTGGTGGTGAAAGCCCCTAAGGTAATACGCAAGGCCGACATGGATGTGTACTACCCGTCGGCGAGCGCGGTGCAGAACTCACGCAACGGCATGCAGCTGCTCACCAACCTTATGATACCTGCGCTCACCGTTACCGACGCGCTCGGCACAATACAGGCCGCCGGCCAATCGGTACAGGTGCGTATCAATGGCCGCGTGGCCACCGTTGACCAGGTGAAGGCCCTGCTGCCTCAAACGGTAAAACGCGTAGAGTGGATGGACAATCCCGGCTTGCGCTACAACGGCGCAAACTATGTGCTGAATTTCATTACAGCAAACCCTACACTGGGCGGCTCGCTTCAGGCCGAGGGACGCCAGGCACTGAACACGGCGTGGGGCGAATATTTTGTCGATGCCAAATTCAATAACGGCAAGTCGCAATTTGAGGTCGGCAGCAACTTCAAACTCACCGACAACATAAAATCATACCGCGACTATACCGAGACATTCACCTATGCCGACGGCTCTTCACTCACACGCACCGAAACCCCTCTCGGCGGACGTATTGACAATACATTCGGCAGGCTGTGGGGTGCATACAGCTACATAAAGCCCGACACAACCGTGTTTTACCTCAGGGCGAGCGCCAACCCTACATTTTCAAACGATTGGCGGGCCAAGGGACTCTTGACCCTGAGCGATGGCAGCGACGACATTGTGCTCACCGACTCTCACGGCGACAAAGGCTTAACATCGGGATTCTCGGCATACCTTGAGCAGCACTTCGCCCACCGGCAGACACTGGTTGTAGACTTCAACACATCGTTCTACAACGGCAAGTCCTACTCCGACTACATAGAACAACACCTCGGCACGGACGACTGTCTGACCAACATCCACACCATGATCAAAGACCGCAATCAGGCATACGCAGTAGAAGCCGATTACATAAAAAACTGGAATAATTCGCGCCTTACTGCCGGAGCGTCATACACGGCCAACCGCAACCGTTCGGAGTACGAAAATCTTGGTGGCAAAGTATTCCACCAACGTCAAGACAGGCTATATCTGTTTGCCGAATACAACCAACGTATCAATAAAATAAGTCTTACCGCCGGACTGGGCGCACAATACACCGATTTCATGTTCAAGGAAACCAATCAGGGCAACCATTCATGGAACCTGCGCCCGCAGGCAAGCCTGTCGTACAGCCTTAACCAAAATCATCGCTTCAGACTCAGCTTCCGGTCATGGCAATCAACACCTTCGCTGGCCGAGACTAACATCGCTCCTCAGCAGATCGATGGATTTCAGTGGCGCATAGGCAATCCCAACCTCAAGACCTCCACCTCATACTTGCTCACTCTGCAATATAACTTCAATCTGCCACGTATAGCCGGCACATTCGGCATCAGCGCATTCAGCAGCCCCAATGCCATCACTCCATATCTGTATTGGAGCGACGACCGCTTGATAACCTCATACGAAAACAGCCGCGGACTGAGAAATCTCGCATTCTTCCTATCGCCGCAGATTGAGATTATACCCGGCTGGATGATGGCCGCCGCACATCTACAATACCGTGCCGAGCGCATGCAAGGCTCAGACTACAAGCTATATAACCACAACTGGAGCGGAAACGTCAATATCATGCTCACGCATTGGGGATTCCAACTCGTAGGACAATATGTGCGCGCTCAGCACGACCTGTGGGGCGAGAAAATAAGCTGGGGCGAGAATCTGTCAATCATACAGCTGTCCTACAATCTGAAGAACTGGCAATTCGGAGCCGGTATCATCATGCCGTTCGGCAGATACGACCAAGGCTCAAAAATGCTCAGCAAATGGAATACCAACGAACAACACCAACGCCTTGATATGAAAATGCCCTACATCAGCGTCAGCTACAATCTACAATGGGGCCGCCAGAAACGCCCCGCCAACAAACTGATAAACGCCGGTGCCAACACCGACAAATCAACCC
This sequence comes from uncultured Bacteroidales bacterium, assembly GCA_947072905.1. Lineage (GTDB taxonomy): Bacteria > Bacteroidota > Bacteroidia > Bacteroidales > Muribaculaceae > CAG-873. The sequence continues at coordinate 3,434 of CAMTKF010000049.1, read as the reverse complement.
CCGGCGGCCGATAACCCACATTCACCCCCGTTACCTCACCTCAAAAGTCGTATTTCAGACTTTTAAGGTGAGGTAAAACTTATTAAACGTTAATAGTTAGCACAATACATTTAAAAATAAAATTTACATTTCATCTTTTCCCTTATATCTCATCCACTGGCGCATAGCTTCAATTGCTTTATCACCGGATGTCTTGAAACAAGATAGTTTAGAAATTGAACAAGACACATTATTTTCCTTATTTATCTTGTCACTAATAATTGAATGAAGATATTTTCGAATTTCATTCTCCGGTGATTTACCTTTAATCTTGCTACCATATTGAAAATATATCTGATATGAGAGTTCTCGGGCAAATTTTCTGAGTTCACGGCTATATATAGGCAAAGTATATTCGTCTATCAGTCTATCCATTTGTACTTGCCATTCATATTTTTCCTCGTAGAGTTGTAACGATTCTCTACAATACAAATTATATCCTAAGATCCTATCACAAATTCTGCCTTTGTATCCAATTTCATTAAGCTCTTTATTTAATACACTTGAGATACAAGGCATTGTGGTAATAACTATATCCGGATTTAACTTTTTAATCAAATCCATGCCCGTTTTAATATCTTCATTTTGTATTTTGTTCCTAATCAAATTGGAATCAAAATGAATTCCCATTAACGGGATATATCTTTGTATTAGATTGAAGAATGCTACCCTTTCCCAAATTTGAGATGAACTGCCTTGAACTATCTTTAAATGCGAGCGTATAAAATCTGTAATTTGAGTAAAATATAATATTCCCAATCTCATTGATTCGATTTTGGGCTCATTTATGAATTCATTTATCGCATAAAGGGTCTCACAACGTAGATTCCTTTTGCCATCACAACCAAGAACACCCTTAATCTGACAATCAGATTTTAAAAGACATGTTTTATCTTTATAAACAGGGCATGGACTTTTGCCTTCTTGTCTTAAACACTTTTCCGCATTCTCTTCAATACAGCCTACTTCAAAATCATGTTGTTTGCCACTTTCTAAGCTTTTCTTTTTCTTTTTATCACTCAATATATCACTCAATCCTATAAGCACATTACGGCTATTATTAATGCCATCACAGTAATGTCTTGGTCCAACTATTACTATTCTATTTTTATTTAAACCCTTATCAAATTCTTTGCCAATATATGGGATGAATCTACCACGCTTATCTCTGGCAAAACTCTTTTGCAATTTTAAATATTCTGTATTCATGTTTAGATAATGATAATATTTACAAATTTACCACTTAATTTACCATTTACAAAATAGGTATGGATATTAGTAATAAAAAAACTACCTTTGCCGCGTGAATCAATGGTGATTCATATAATTTAAAAAAATTAAAAAATGAAACAAGCTATTTATATATGCGATAATATATACCGCATTAAACAAACAACGAAGAATTTTATAACAATATTAAAGATAAGATAATTATGGTAGGAACTTGTATTAAACTTGCTTTTGCCATAGCTTATGCAACAGGAGCTATGCTTTTAATAAAAAAATATGAGCAGAAAAACAATAAAATTAATTATTAATAAAACCCCAATAATAATTATGGAAAACGATACCAGAATACATGACGATCTTACAGACAAGGAATATGAAGATTATGAAAAACATCCCGAGAATTGGGAGAATGTCACCAACAATACTATAGACTATTATAGGGATTGCATGGGGATTGAAGATGATGAATAATCTATATTTTTTAAGTTTACAATCAGCAATCTTGGGCAATTCTCTCCGTCAAAAGGCGGAGGGAATTGCCGAGTTGTTGACGTGGATGGACTATGACTGTCCGGCTGAGGATAAGGATGCGGTTTTTCAGTCACTTGACCCACGGGTAAAGGCTACGCTCGAAGAGCTGTGGGGGAAGTTTTACGACGCACCAAAAAACAACGGCTATTGGACGGGCAAAGAGTACAATTCAGTATGGATTCCGGATAATGATCACACTCCACCTAATACGTCATACTCCAATCTTTATGGATTGACATGGCGAGAAATAAAACAGAAGTACAATACGGCTGGAATAGAGTTTAATCGTGGACGAGTAATTTTTGAAAATATAGCCATTCATTCTTTATCTATGCCGGATTTTGCAGAATATATTAATTCTAATATACGTACCGGCTTACATGAGGAAGCTTTTAAAAGACTCTCTTCAAAATTAGGTGTAAGTATTGAACGAGTAAGGGAACTGAAAGAAGGACATCCCCATGGACATCACTGGAAAGAATATGATAAAATGGAACATAAAAATTATGCATGGCACGAGGATATTAACTGCGAGACACTTTACCTTGTACCACAGGAAATCCACGGCAACATAAAACATTTCGGAGGCGTGGCCATGTGCAAAATATTACGCAAGCACGAGCTTTTATAAATATGATTGACCTCCAACCTTGCAGATGTTGCAATTGCGGTCATAATTTCTTGCACAAAACGGGCGATTCCTTTATGATATATCTGCTCCGCGATGAGATGCAATAGCATGCCCTGCAGACCCTTAAACAATATATAAAACTATGACTATGGAACTATTTAAATCATTTTGGTTAAGAATTTCAATATCTCTCTTAACCGCATTGGCGGTCAACCTTGCAATACTCTTTATAATCCCACCCACCACAACTTTTGGCATAATATGCAAAGATTTGGTGTCACTGATACTGTTCTGCATCATATATTTCAAAATCCTTAAAAAGGACGATGATTAAGATATGAGTTTAACACCAAATATCAGATGCTAAAATAACTTTCACATATAGCTCTTGCAATAGACAATAAATTATTCACGATAAGGGTATAACAGGCATTCTTATAGGCGTCAGACAATATCTACCATCCTCTTTAGACGGCTTCCTTTGGATGTCATATTCCCGCCCACCTCTACTGCGCCCTGCCATTGGGCTTATATTGTTGATGTTCAAACGCTCCAAGAATATAATATCCGGCAGAATGTCATATTCCCGATACCTACTGCTGCATCTCATTTCCGACACCCGTGGATGCACCACATATGATGCTATATGACCGATGTAAAAGCCTTGTTATCGGGAAGTTGACATCCGCAGGATGTCTGTAATCACCTTAACTTTTACCTTTGCAGACGAGATTCAGAGAGTAAATGTTAACTCTGAATCTCGTCTGCAAAGGTAAAAGCTACGAGCTTACAGGCTTCCTTCGGATGCCACATTCCCGATACCCACCGCTGCATCATCTCACTGATACCCACCGATTTATCATATTCACGATACCCTCCGATGCGCCTTACCATTGGGGAGCGTAGCCACAAAAAAAGGCTGCGTCTATTATGCGACACAGCCTTGAGGGGGGATGGAGATTTAATGATTATCTTGTTGACTTACTTGAATCGAATTTCGGTA
>CAMTKF010000048.1 GCA_947072905.1 uncultured Bacteroidales bacterium | reverse complement strand
CAATATGTCAATTTCGTTAATCATCGTCCGATTGGGCGGATAAAATATTCTCTAATTTAATTCAACCAACAGGTTATATATTATATTTTTTCAGTAAGCAAAATTACTAATTATTAGATAAATATAAAAATCGAAGCTGTGCAGGGCGAAAATATTTTATTAAAAAGTTTGTTATATTGAAAAATAGTAGTAATTTTGCCAACAAAATAACAATTCGGTATGAAAAACATCGGTATACACAACATTTTGTCAAACGTCATGACAATTGAGAATGTCATGATGGGTATGATGTGCATGTGCAACCGACAACGCCGGATGTAAAATTGTCACGCATATTTCTAACATAATCCGGCTCCTTCACAGGTTCCGGATTTTTTTATTTTATAAGACTATGGATTATTCAAAGCTTCGTTTTTCAACCCGTCAGATTCATGCAGGACTCGACCACAATCCCGAGACAGGTTCTCGTGGAGTAGCCATCTATCCCACAGCTGCCTACCGTTTCAAATCCTGTGATTATGCAGCCAATCTTTTTGAACTGAGTGAGCCGGGTAACATCTATACCCGTTTGCAAAATCCCACATCATCGGCCTACGAAGAGCGTATAGCAGCACTGTATGGCGCAGTGGGCGCGCTGGCCGTGGCTTCGGGCATGAGTGCCATCCTCATAGCTGTCACTGCTCTCGCATCAGAAGGCGACAACATCGTTACATCTCCCTACCTGTACGGCGGCACATATAATCTCTTCCGCCATTCGCTGCGCCGCCTTGGCATTGAGGTGCGCATAGCGGCTACAGAGACACCATCAGACATTGCAGCCCTTGTAGACGACCGCACCCGCGCCATATTCGTTGAAAGTATGGGTAATCCCACATGCAACGTGCCCGACCTTGAGTCAATAGCCAAGGTGGCACACGACAAGCAAGTGCCGTTGATAGTAGATAATACATTCGGCGCAGGCGGCTATCTCTGCAATCCCTTTGAGTGGGGTGCCAACATTGTCGTTGATTCAGCTACCAAGTGGATAAACGGCCACGGTACTGCTATGGGCGGTATTATTGTTGACGGCGGTAACTTTGACTGGTCGTGCGGCAAGTTCCCCGGTATCGACGGCCCTGACGAGGGCTACCACGGCCTGAATCTTTACAAGACCTTCGGCAATGCCGCATTCATCGTTAAGTGCCGTGTCGACGGGCTGCGCGACTTCGGAGCCTCGCCCTCGGCATTCGACTCTTATCTCATGATGCTCGGGCTGGAAACGCTCTCACTGCGTGTGCGCCACGAAGTGGAGTCAACTCGCCGCCTTGCCGAATATCTGCGCAATCATCCCAAGGTGAAGAAAGTGAGCTATGTGGGATTTGAAGATCATCCCGGTCACGAAAACGCAGCCAAGTATTATCGTTTCGGTGCATCGGCCGTGCTCAATGTCGAGCTGCAAGGCGACGTGGATTCAACAGTTAAGTTTGTGGAAGCGCTTAAACTCGCCGCCCACATGACCATGATAGGCGACTCGATAACAGTGGTCACCCATCCGGCATCCACCACCCACAAACAGCTCAGCGAGGCTGATCTGGCTGCTGCCGGCGTCACACCCACTTTGCTCCGTATATCGCTCGGCCTTGAGGATGTGGAAGATATAATCGAGGACTTTGAACAAGCTTTCAGCCATGTCGGATGAACCTGTAATCTTCAAGTCGCACAAGCCGTTTGTGCTTGAATCGGGTGCCGTTTTGCCCGAACTGACCATTGCATACCACACCTACGGCACGCTCAACGCCGACCGCAGCAATGTGGTATGGGTGTGCCATGCGCTTACTGCCAACAGCGATGTGGCCGACTGGTGGCCGCATACAGTAGAGCAAGGTGCTTTTCTTGACCCTGAGAAGTGGTATGTGGTGTGCGCCAATATACTTGGTTCGCATTATGGCACCACCGGTCCCCTGCATGTGAACCCCGGGAGCGGAAGGCCGTATTATGGCGAATTTCCGCAGTTTACCATACGCGACATGGTGGGTGTTCACCGTCTGCTCGCCCGTCAGCTTGGTATAGACGGCATACATGCTCTTGTGGGCAGTTCGGTAGGCGGTTTTCAAGCTGTGGAGTGGGCTGCCCTTGAGCCGGAGCGCTTTGGCCGATTAGTGCTGATAGCCACCGATGCCAAGGCATCGCCCTGGACCATTGCGATAGACGAAACCCAGCGTATGGCTATTAAGGCCGATCCGACTTTCGGTGAGAATAGGGATGATGCCGGGCTGGACGGTCTGGCTGCGGCGCGTGCCATAGGATTGCTCACTTACCGTGGCCCCGAGGGTTATAATCTGAGTCAGCAGGACGCACCCGATGCTCCTTGCGGCGCACCGCACAGGGCATGCACATATCAGCGCTATCAGGGCGAGAAGCTCGTAAAGCGTTACAACGCATATTCATACGTAGCCATTCTCGATGCCTTCGACACGCACGATACAGGCCGTGGCCGCGGAGGTGTGGAGCAGGCTCTGGCGGCAGTTAAGTGCCCGGCTTTGGTAGTTGGCATAACCACTGATATAATATTTACAGTTCCCGAGATGAAACGGCTTGCCGCCCTGTTGCCCAATGCCCGTTATCGCGAAATAGCATCGCCCTTCGGCCACGACGGTTTCCTTGTGGAATATAAGCAATTAAATGAAATACTAACACCTTTTATAAATGGACAATAAAATCAAGATAGGGCTCTTTGGCTTCGGTGTAGTGGGGCAGGGCATTTACAAAGTATTGCAGAATGCCAAGAACGCACACGCCGAGATCAGCAAGATATGCGTGCGCTCGCTCAACAAACCTCGCTCGGTCGAGGCACCGGCCGAGCTGTTCACCACATCGGCCGCCGAGGTGCTCGATGATCCCCAAATCAATCTGATAGTTGAGGTGATTGACGATGCCGCCGCCTCATATAAAATCGTTACCGAGGCCTTGCGCCGCGGTATACCGGTGGTGTCGGGCAACAAGGCCATGATTGCCCGAAATCTGCCCGAACTTATCGAACTTCAGAAAAAATATAATGTGGCTCTGCTCTACGATGCTTCCTCGTGCGGTTCTATTCCTGTTATCAGAAATCTTGAGGAATACTACGACAACGACCTTCTGCTCGAAGTCAAGGGCATATTGAACGGCTCGTCAAATTACATACTCTCACGGGTGTTTGACCACGGCGAGGATTATAACTCGGCTCTGGCACGTGCGCAGCAGCTCGGGTTTGCCGAGAGCGATCCCACATTCGACATCGAAGGCTACGACTCGCTGTTCAAACTTATAATAATCACTATGCACGCCCTGGGCGTTTATGTGGCTCCTGAGAAAATATTCACTTACGGAATATCTACCATACATGATTCAGACATACGCTATGCCCGCGAGAAACGAGTGAAGATAAAGCTTGTGGCACAGGTGGCAAAAGTAGCTCCCGACAAGTTTACCATGTTTGTTATGCCCGAGTTTGTAGGGCCGCGCAAGTATATCTACAGCGTGGACGATGAGTACAACGGTGTGGTGATACGCGGCGAATGCTACGACCGTCAGTTCATGTTTGGCAAGGGCGCAGGCTCATTGCCCACGGCATCTTCAATCCTCAGCGACATCATGGCGCGCCGCCACGACTACAGATATGAATACAAGAAAATGCACTACCTCGACCGCCCCTCGTATACCACAGACATCACTCTGAGGGTTTATGTGAGATACAAGGACACACCCATACCCGAATTGCTGCCGTTCTCAAAAATTCATGAGCAATACACCAGTGACGAATCGTGCTTCGTGATAGGCGACATATCGCTGTCGCAGCTCATGGAACATCGGCAGGACATAAATGCCACTGATGTATTTCTTGCAAATACTATGTCGTTTTTTCAGAACCTCGATTGACTTTTTCGTACTTGAAATACAGATAGAAAAGCATCGAGGCACCGATAGCCACCAGCGGGATGCCTACCACCGAAGGCGAGGAATAACTGTAGCCCGCACTGATTGCCATACCGCCGAGCCATGCCGCTATGGCATTGCCGGCGTTGTATGCGATCTGTATTGACGCGGCACCGAGCATTTCGCCGCCCTTGGAATATCCTACGATTGATGATTGCAGCGGACTGCCCGAGCCGAAAAGAATTGCCGTGCCAAGTATCATAAGCACAACCGCTGCTACCTGGTGATATGAGAAAAAGTAGAACAGCAACAACACCGGGATGCCTATGAGTTCAACCGTGGCAGCAAGCGACGATGGTTTGAACTTTGCCCCTATGGCACCGATTATGAAGTTGCCGGCAAACATACCGAATCCGGCAAGTATCATAAGCCACGAAAGTGCATCCGGCGAGAATCCGGCAACGTGTGTGAGCTGCGGGTCGATATAGCTGTACCAGCAGTAAAAACCGGTTTGGCCGAATATCACACCGCCGAAGATAAGCCATGGCGGCAAGGTCTTCAGGAAACGGAACTGACCCTTGAACCCCTGATCTTTCAGACGTCCCACATCCGGCACAAGGTGACGTATGGCCAGCAATGTCACTATACCGGCTATGGCAACTATCAGAAACGCAAACCGCCACGACAAGGTATTGGTGATGAAGGTGCCTAATGGAACGCCCGCAAGGGTGGCCACTGTCATGCCGCCTATCATGAACGATACCGCGCCTACCTCATGCCCGGGCTTTGCAAGGCGGCGGGCTACTATGGCGCCTACACCGAAGTATGCACCGTGGGGCAGACCCGATATGAAGCGTGCGGCAAACAGCATCCAATATCCGGGCGCCAAAAAGGCCAGCAGATTGCCTGCTGAGATTATCGCCGCCAATACCATCATTATTTTTTTCAACGGTGTCTTTCTGAAAAACAGCAGGGCCGGCGCTCCGAAGCACACCCCGGTAGCGTAGGCCGATATGAGATGTCCGGCCTGAGTGATGCTCACATCCAGCGAAGATGCTATATTACCTAAAATGCCCATCATCAGAAATTCAGAAATGCCGAGGGCAAAGGTTCCAAGCGCAAGCGAGAACAAAGATTTTTTCATAAACTGTATCTATTACATATAACAAAACACAGTAAGAGCCTGCGTTGTATGTCGCAGGCTCTTGGTTATAAATATTTATTCTTTAATTGTCGGTACGGCGAGTATCGTTAGATTTGCAGTGACATCGTATAGCTTGTTTTCTATGCTTGTCTTGAAGGTGAGTCTGCCACCGTCGATTGCTGTTATTGAACCGTTAAACTCGGTGACGGGCATTTCGGTCTGAGGAACGCCGTTGATTGACGGAACAATCGCTTCAGATTTCAATTCAATCACCTGAGAGAAATCCTTGAATGTGAAAGGAATGCCGAGCAGGTCTAACTGCAGAGGCTTCATCGAATCATAAAATGTGGCGTTGTTTATACGGATGTCGGCTTTCATGGTGTCGAACTTCAGCACTATGCTGTACAGAGGAGCTGTTGACTTGAAGAGCGAACCGCCTTCGGGGGTCGAAACGGTGTCGCCGCTTATGATGATTTCGCTGCGCGAGCCTGCCACTTGGTAAACACCGTCTATTGTCATGCTGAACTCGCATACACTGAGGCCGCTTGTGCCCAGAGTGTTGCTCAGAGCCTCGCGGTTGTTCCATTTGAACTTGAAGTTTCCTACTTGGGGCAGGGTTATGTTTGGAGTAGTCGAAGATACTTCAGGAATCATATTCTCGCACATACCCCAGCCCTTGTCATCTGCCGTCCATTTCATGTTTTTGAAAGTGAGTGACGGATAAGCGGTGCCGTCGGCCTTTTTAAGACCTGATATGGTGATGTTGCATGTCTGGCTGTGGTATAAAACCTCCAGAAATACGGTGACGGGGCTGTTGATGGTATAGCTGTCGTGGTTCACACCGGTGTCGGTCACCTTTGCGAAGCATTGGGTGAAGTTTTGCTGAGTCTTCAGCTCGTATGGTTCTGAATCGCTGTTGCACGAGGCAAATACAATTGCCAGAAGCGCGAAGAATGATAGGAATGATAATTTTTTCATTTTAAATTCAGTGGATTTTTTCAAGGATTTTAACTTCCGGGCGGTGTTCCCTTAATATATATTGAGGATGAGTTGTTTTACAGCGCAAATTTATGAAAAAAAGTTGAGATTAAAGATTCTGCAAATGTTTTATTCAGATGTAATTTCACAAATAAACTTAAATTAAGCGCCGCAGGCTTGAATTTTCGGGAAATCTTGCTAAATTTGCACTGAAATATCCGATAGTTATGTCTGAGTTGCCTGCCGATAACATAGAACTTGTAGAGCGCCTTCGCGATCCTGCGAAAGTGCGCGATGCTTTTGGCGAGGTAATCCGTATATATTCCGAGCCTCTTTATTGGCAGATACGCCGCCTGGTGCAGAGCCACGATGATGCCGACGATCTGTTGCAGAATACGTTCATGAAGGCGTGGATGTCTATCGAGAATTTCAGGGGCGACGCGCGTTTGTCCACATGGCTTTATAAGATAGCTCTCAACGAGTCGATAACTTTCCTTGCCAAGGAGCGCAAGCGCCAGGGTATCTCGCTTGACGATCAGGAGTCGGCATTGATATCCACTATCGAGGCCGACCAGGATATTGACGGCAACCAATTGGCTCAGGAGCTGCGCAAGGCTGTGGCCATGTTGCCCGAGAAGCAGAGAATTGTGTTCAACATGAAGTATTTCGATGATATGAAATACGAGGATATGTCAAACATTCTCGGTACTACGGTCGGCGCCCTCAAAGCCTCTTATCATCTTGCAGTAAAGAAAATAGAGAATTTCTTCAAGGGCGCCTGACGCACAGTTTCTTACAGCCGTTTGCCCAGTTTGAGCTTGTCGCCAGACTGGTCTACCTCGTAGAACACAGGTCGGCGTATGTAGCGTCCGTTCACGTCCTTATGGCTGTGGAGCGAGAGGATATATTTGCCGTCGAAATCTTGGAAAATCATACCGTGGCCCATGTTGGCCGGTGTGAGCGGTGTCTCTTCCTGAATCCAGGGGCCGTGTATGTTGCCGCTTTCTGAGTAAGCCACTCCCATGGTATAGGTGTTGAAAATCCACGATGTCCATATCATGCCAAGCCGTCCGGTGTCGGTGCGGAACAGCCAGGGTCCGTCGGTAACTCTGTTGGGGCCGATCTTGTCATTGCGCTTTTCGCGGCTCCAAGGCGAGTCGGAAGCCTTGAACAGCAGGAATGCCTCGCCGCTCGGTGCCGACAGGTCTTTCTTCAACGGCACAGCTTCCATGGTACCGTCGTTGTCATACAGCCATTCGCCACAGTACACCATATAGGGTTGTCCGTCAGGCTCCACCCACAGTGTTCCGTCCAGAGTGGGGCGGTCGGCCGGCAGATAGTCGGCATCCGACACCGGTACATACGGGCCATCGGGCGTATCGGCCACAAGCACATGCGATGCGCGGCGGGGTATGTTGCCGTTGTCATTGGTCAGAATGATTGTGGAATCGTTGGTAAAAGTGGCGAAGTAATAATATTTATTATTGTAAGGATGGATCTCGGCAGCCCATATAGCGGGTTTGGGGCCGGTCCATGATTCGGGATTGGGTTGAGCCACTCTGTAGGGTCCATCCCACAGTTTCAGGTCATTGCTTTTCCAAAGCATACCGCCTGTACCTGTCATATAGTAAGAATGAGAGGCCCGGTCGGCTAAAATGCAAGGATCGCTCATGATTATAGAATCAGTGGGTACATTGTGGCGCGGAACAGCGCCGGTAGATAAGCCCGGTAATACGGATGCCGCAAGGGCAATGATTGGTAGAAGTTTCATGTTATTAAATTTTACTTGACAAAGATAATTAAAACAATTGAATAAGGGAAAGACGCGATTCAAGAAAAAAATAAAAAAATTTTCAGAGCCGTTTAAACCTTGTCGGGATAATCAAGTCTAAAGTAACAAAAAGCAACCAATGCATTTTTTATGAAACAAGACGACAATATACTTGATAAGCTCAATCGCAACGACGGCATGACAGTCCCCGAAGGCTATTTTGCTGACTTTGCGCGTCGTATGGAAGCCGAGCTGCCCATGCGTCCCGAGCTTTTGAATCCGATGGAGTCGCAGCCCCGCACATGGTGGCAGCGTCTGCGTCCATACGCTTATATGGCCGCCATGTTTGCCGGTGTTTGGTGCATGCTCAAGATGTTCACTATGTTGACCTCAACATCATTGCAGCCCCTCGAAACCAATCCTACCATGGCAGATGCATTCAGCAACGATACTTTTGTGAACGAGTATGTAATTCCCGATGTAAATCAGTGGGATCTCTACGATTCATTGATGTATGAGGGATTGACACCCGAATCGCTCCTTGATACTGCTGAAATGTTCATGGTCGCCGACCCAATTCCCTCGGATATTAACGAATAGTCTACTTGATTATGATTACTCAGCGTTTTTTTATTGCAACTCTGCTCTTGCTTGGCCTCTTGGCCGCGGATATGAATGCGCAGTCTGCTTTATCTGAAAACGACAGATCACGCTGGCTTTCGGAAATTCGCGAATACAAGCACGAGTTCCTTGCCAAAGATCTCGAACTCACACGTGAACAGCAACGCGATTTCTTCCCCCTCTACGATTCTATGGAGGATGAAGTGGAACGCATAAATACCGAGACCCGCGCTCTCGAAACCAAAGTATCTGAAAGCAAAGAAGCCTCAGACCTTGAGATTGAAAATGCCTCGCGCACTATTTTTGAGCAGAAACGCGCTGAAGGTCAGGTCGAAATGACTTACTTCGACAAATTTAAAGAAATACTTTCCCCACGACAATTGTTACGCCTCAAAAACGCCGAGCGCCGCTTTACACAGCAGCTCGTGAAGCATCACCGACGTGTGAATGGAAAGCAAAAATAAACAATAATCTAAACTAACCCTTTTTCATTTTTAACGACAACCGCCTCGCGATGAGGCGGTTGTCGTTTTATTTACGTACTTACCGCGGTATGTACTACCGTAGGCAGTCCGTCGAGGGTAGGCAGGAAGCCGATTATGAAGGAAGGTAGACACCGAATATCGAAATATGACATCCGGCTGAGGATGTCTGCAAATACCGTAACCGTGTATGTACGACCGTAGGGAGGACATGCACGGTAAGCGGTCATAAGGGGTTGCATCCGGAGGATGCAGTATAGGCAACTGCGTATCACACCGATTTCCGGACTCTTATGCTGCATCCTGCCGGATGCCAACATCTGACAGGCAATTTGCCCGGCATGCCCTGCGCTACGCGCGTGCATGCCGGGTTACGGTGTGGCAGACATCCTTGGCGGATGTCATATTCCGGGAACGTAATCCTCCGGCTTTCGCTGAATAAAACTAATGAATGTTATCGGGAATATGGCATCTGGAGGAAGCCGATGATACAGGCCGAGCACACTTTTATAGACAGCTTTCCATTTAAAGCGCAAGAATAGAAAAATCCTGAAAATAGCATCAAAAATCAGCTAAAAAGTATGAAAATATAATTTTCTGCAAATTTTCTTTAAAAAATATTTGCATTTGGCTATTTCGTGTATTATCTTTGCGAATATTAACAAAATCTACAAATCTTAACAAATCAACTATGAATAGAATTCAAGTTTCAATTCCAACCTTAAATCAATAATCTTTTTTTAAGTTTGTCACGGCATTTGTTTAAAATCCTAAAGACTTGACAATCGCCGAATATTGAGTCTAATAAAATTCATAGTCTATTCCCATAAACAACCAACATAAAAATCATACTAACCCCTTAAATTAAACCACCATGAAACATCACAAACTAAAGTACTTAATCCTCTTTATGCTTTGGTGCGCTCTACCACTCGCATCATACGCGCAAACGTTGTCAATGGCTTCGGATGGTATTGCTGATTTTCTCAAAGAAGAACAGCGTATGGAGGTACGCAGGCATCCGCAGGCTTCGCGTGGTGACTCGGTGGAGTTAAAGACCATGCACATAACGCTCAGTGAGGCGGGCACATTGGAAGCCGCCTTGGGCGATGATATAGAAAGGGTTGATTCTTTGTTTGTTAGCGGTCCTGTAAATGCCGATGATATAAAAACGATGTGGAAATCCACATTTTACGGATATGTCTCTTACCTGAATCTGCAAGATGCCGACATAGAAGGTAAAAAAATACCTGAATGGGCATTCTTTGATTCAAGTGAACAACTAAATGGATCATTATATTTAATTGGCTTAAAAGAGATTGTATTACCTGATAACCTTGAAGAAATAGATGATTGCGCATTCTATGAGGCAAAACTTTTAGAAGAAATATCCATGCCTTCTTCTCTTAAAAGAATAGGACAATATGCTTTCTGGTATTGTGAAAAACTTAAAACGGATCCACTTATATTACCAAATGGTATCAAAACAATAGAAGCAATGAGTTTCAATCACTGTATATCGTTAAACGAGGTAATTTTACCGGAATTCGTGGAAAGAATAGAGGGTGGTGCTTTTCAAGGTTCAGGATATACAGGAGTTTCATCAATCCATTTTCCTGAAACACTGCAATCTATTGGCTTAGCAGCCTTTTCCAGCACAAGACTGAAAACTTTAGCCATACCCGGCAACTGTGAATTCCCGGATTATTGGCATTTTGCCAGGTGCTATCAATTGACTGAGGTATTTATAGCAGATGGAGTAAAAATTATACCGAACAACTTCCTCTATGAATGTTCAGCAATAACCCAACTTAGAATACCGGGGTCTGTCACAACTATTGGGAAAGAAGCATTTAGTGGGCTTCGCTCCCTTGAGAATTTGTATCTTGAGGAAGGACTATATGAAATAGGAGATAAAGCCTTTTCTTCATGTCATTTGAAACAGATAGTATTACCGTCAACTCTTAGCTCAATGGGAAACAACAGCTTTAGCGGTAATTCAAAGCTTGAACGTATATACTGCAAGGCTACAATTCCGCCGGTACAAAGCACGGCATTCGGAGATTCAAGGAAAGATGTACCGCTATATGTACCTGCCGGTTCGGCCGATGCCTATAGGAATGCAACAGGCTGGAGCATGTTCACTAACATCATCGAGACTGACAGCTTCCCCACCTCCGGCGCAATTGATATAACTGTTGACGCACGGCCGGCCGATGGAGCCAAGTATGACATGACAGGCCGCAGAATAGAAAATCCCGCCAAGGGACAAATCTACATCCAAAACGGCAAGAAGTACATACAGCAGGATTAAATAATTAGGCAGAATTAAAAACAGGGCAGCCGATAAACACCAAATACAAGGTGTTTATCGGCTGCTTGATTGTTATGATAATCAGATTATTTGCTGATCATTTCTTTGGTAACGGTGGTCTTGCCGCCCTGTTTGCGTACTACTATATTGAGTCCTTCGCAAGGCTGTGCCAGACGTATGCCTGAGAGGTTGTAATATTCAACTGTCTCAGGTTCGGTTGAAGTTTCGATGTCGTTGATACCCTGGGTGGTTGAGGGTTCGATGCTTCCGTATACGCCAAGGTTGTCGAGGATGAGGGCTTCGGTGTCGTAGCTCTTGCACTGTACGGCGATATAGATGTCCTTATCCTTGTATTCGCTCAGGTCTATACCGAAGTTGTTTACTGACTTCTGTACATCTGATACGCTGAGTACGGTAGAGTAGCTGTACCACTTGTCGTCGCTTGTAGACACCCTGATATCGAATCTGTCCGTACCGTTGCCACCTCCGTATGAAACGGCCGACATGGCAAAGTGTGCATCGCCTGTAACCTTCATGCGGGGCAGTACAACCCAGCGGTCGGCTGTCTTGGAAGGATCGGTAAACCATGTGTTGATGGCAAGGGCGCGAGTGCCGAGCAGGTAGTGCTGGAGGTTGAAGATGCCGAAGCCGTCTTCGTTGAATTCATCGCCGGCATTGGGATGATTTTCGGCGCTGTCTTCCACACGCATGGTGATGTCGGTGGGGAGCTGTCCGTCTTCAAAGTCCCAGAATGCTACCGGAGCAGGGAGCATGACGCATTTGAACTCGGATACATTATTGCTCGGGTCAGTATCGCCTTCGTTTTTAGCTTCGATACGTATGGTGTGTGTGCCGGTAGCAAGCGATGTAAAGAGTGATTCGCGTACGATGGGTGTGGCCTTCTGTGCCGGGATATTCATCGTGAATGTGCTGATTACATTGCCGTCTACAGATACTTCGAAGTCAATATCCTTGTCAACTATGCCGGCATTGAAGACGGTGAATGCGAGGTCGCGTGAGTTTTTCTCCATCATGTAGCTCATGGGGTTTGACGGACGGCTTACGATGATGTCGAAGTTGTTGGCATCAACTTTTGTTACCGAGAAGTCGTCGATGCAGATCCAGTTTTCGTTTTTGTCACTGAATGCGTAGAAGCCGAAGTATATGTTGCCTTCTTCTTTTAGCTCGATGATGTTTACTGATTCGAGATAAGAGTCGTTGGTCATGGGGTTGTACTCGACTACGACGTTGGTCATGGCCTCGGGAGTGGGGGCATTGCCGTAGCACAGGCGCATGCGCTCGGGGTGGTTGGCAGTGGCTGAATACCAGAACTTGACGGCATAGTGGCCGGGGGTCATCTGTATGGGTTCGAGTATGGCCCAGTCGTCGGCGTTGTTTTCTTTGTCGTAGTTATAGATAAGGCTGCCATAGCCGGTGCGGGCAAAGCTGGCAAACAATCCGCTATCAATATTTATGGTCCAGTCGCCTTCGTCGTTATTGAGATTCAGTAAAGTGATTCCGTCGGTGTCCTCATCGGGTTCAAAACCGGTGGAGTAGGGCACTGTAGCCGGTGCTACGTGGCGCACTTTGGCAGAGAATGAGTCGTTTGCGGGGTTGATATCATCGGGATGGATGGTGTAGGCTTCAATCTTGTGTGTGAAGTGACCGCGCGAGAGTTCGGCCTTGGTGTTGAACGAGTAAGTGGCCTTGGCGCCTACGGCTATGGGATTGGTGACATGTTCTACCACAGCTGTGCCATCGTTGAGCTTGTAGGCCACATCATACGAGTCTACGTCCACGCGGCCCTTGTTCTCGATTTCTACAGTGACGGTTTCCCGGCCGAGACCTTCGCCGGCAGTGGGCGATGTGATGGCTGTAAGTGCAAGGTCAACGGGATTGTCGGCCTTCATCAGTGTTACAGAGATGATATAGAGGCGGAACTTGTCGGCGGGAGTTGTAGCATGGAAGCCGATGTGCATATTGCCGGCTTTGCCATCAATAAATACGAGGTCGCCGGCTATGACATCCTTAACGTCTTCATAAGAAGCTATCTTGTTGGTCATGGCCTCAACCTTGGCTTCGCTGCCGGTGAAAACCTCAAACGCTTCGCCATACGAGCTGCCTTTGTATTCGATACGGAGCACATAGGTGCCATCGGCAGGTATGCTGATTGCCGGAGATATAAACCAGTCGTCGGCGGCATTCTTGCTGTTGTAACTGTAGAAAATGTGGCTCGGCTCGGCTGAGGAGTCAAATTTCCAAGTACTTTTGTCGGCATTGGCATCAATAATGGTCCAATCTGCCACGCTCGCTTCATCAGCAGTGGAGAAGTCTGCCGTGAAGGCTGTTTCGGCTCCCATAGCATTCACTGCCATGGCCAAAGCCGGAATCAGAGTAAAGATCTTATTCATGTTTGTGATTAATGATAGGTGTGTTTATTTACAAGCGGCAAAGATACGTATTAAAAAAAGAAATACCACCAAAAATATGTGAAAAGGATTTAATTGCGACAAAAAGAACATATTTATGCCGTTTGCGACATGTTTTGTCAAATGTTTTGTTAAAAGTCAAGTATCACCGGGGCACCGAGCAGACCCTTGGCCATTGTTATACGGATTTCAGCTCCGTTGCGATATTTGTTATACTTGCTGAACGGTACTCTCAGGCTGCGCTCAGTCGAATCATTGAACCGTATATCTATATCATACACATTGTAAGGTTCGCCCTTGGTGTAACGGTTGCGGCCTACACGGCGGCTGTGATAGTGGACAGAGGTGTGTTTTGAGGTAATCGTTACTGTTTCGGTGTATGATGAGCTGCGGTCGGCGCAGGTGTAATTGATTATATAGAACAATGATGTAAGCAAGATTGTAGTTAATATGGTATGGCATACCATATTGGGAAGCATCTTGTTGCAATCGGTTATGTACCGGCTCCATTTCCATAGCCACAGGCCTGTTGCCAATCCTAATGCAAGTCCACATCCTGCCGGGAGCAAGGGATTTATGAGTGTGCGTTCGTGCAGCGACCATGCCGCGGTAGCCATAATGACGCATACGATTATAATGATAGCTATTGGAGCTATTTTCTTAAATTTTGCCATTATTGTAAATAATTGTAAATTTGCGAATTCAAAATTACAAATTTTTTAGAAAAAAATGAAAAAGGTAGCATTCAGAATTCTAATATTAATCCTCTTGCTGGGATCTTCGGCACAGGCCGAAGCGCAGTTCAATCTGGCACGTGCGCTGGGAGCATTGTTCAAGACAGCCCAGGCATTCACTCTTTCTGACGAGCAGATGGCGGCTTACGTCAAGGGCTCTGTTGAGCAGATGGATAAGGATAACACCGTACTCCCCGAGGACAGCAAGTACACTCAGCGTCTGCGCCGTCTTACCAAAGGTATATCAGATGCTGACGGCATTCCATTGAATTTCAAGGTGTATGAAGTGCAGGATATCAACGCATTCGCGTGCCCCGACGGCAGTGTGCGGGTATTCTCGGCTCTGATGGATATGATGGACGACAATGAGCTGATGGGTATCATAGGCCACGAGATAGGGCATGTGGTGAAACGTCACTCCAAGAATGCCTTTAAAAACGAGCTGCTGGGAGGCGCGCTCAAAGATATAATAGCCTCGACCGACGGCAGGGTGGCAGCCCTCACAGACTCGCAACTCACTCAGCTCGGCCAGTCACTGATAAATGCGCGGTATTCGCAGAAGCAGGAGTGCGAGGCCGATGATTGCGGCTACGACTTTCTGGTGCAGAACGGACTTAATCCGTGGGGAATGGTTATGGCTTTTGAAAAGATGCAGGGACTTGAAGGCAACTCATCGCAGAGCATTGTGCAGAAGATGTTTTCATCGCATCCCGACACGGCCAAACGTATACAGAACATGACCGCACGATGCCGCAAAGACGGTATACCGCGTCCGGCGTCAAAGTGATAATTCAAACAGATTACAGATTACTCAGGGCTTGTTTTCTAACAAGCTCTTATTTTTTAGGCATCATCGCTATGGCATTCAGGCGATGTTCGAGCTCGGTTGACGTAAGGCGTGTGGTGATACGTCCGCGGTGGGCGATGGATATGTTGCCTGTTTCTTCAGACACCACCACAGCCACAGCATCGGTGGCCTGAGCTATGCCTAATGCCGAGCGATGGCGCAGTCCCATGTAGCGCGGTACGTCGGTATCGTGGCTCACGGGCAGGATACATCCGGCCGATACCAAGCGACCGTGTGCTATGATCAGCGCACCGTCGTGCAGAGGTGAGTTCTTGAAGAATATATTCTCAATAAGGCGCGAATTTATGCTGGCATTGATTATATCGCCTGTTTTCTCGTAATTGTCAAGTGGTATGGACTGTTCTATGACTATCAATGCCCCGGTCTTGGTCTTAGACATGTTCATACATGCGTATACCACGGGCATTACCCATGCCGTATGTGGCAGTTCGCCGTCCTTGTGGTGGTGAAATATCTTGGCGAGGAATTGCCAGCGGTGATGCGAACCCAGTTCAACGAGAAACCGTTTAATCTGGTCCTGGAACAGAATCACAAGGATAAGCAGACCTATGCTCATGAACTTATCGAGTATGGTTCCGATAAGCCTCATCGCAAATATCTCCGAGGCCACTATCCATACTACAATAAAGGCCATTACACCGTAGAAGATGTTGATGGTGCCCGATTCCTTCATCAATCTGTAGATGTAGTAAAGGAGCAGGGCTACGAGTATGATGTCGATTATATCCTTGATTCCGAAAGCAGGCATGGCAGGAGAGTTTTAGAAAGAAAATTTATAGTATTAGAGACTCTTTTTTGACGCGAGAGCTTCGTATATGCGTATACACTCGCGGGCTTCGGCAGCGTCGTGCACGCGCAGTATGGCCGCACCGCGGTCAAGCGCAAGTGTATTTAGCACCGATGTGCCGTTCAGGGCTTTGTCGGGTGTGGTGCCGAGCAGTTTGGTAATCATCGACTTGCGCGAGAATCCTACGAGTATGGGGCGGTGGAAGAGCTGCAGCAGCTTCAGGTTTGCCAGCAGTTCGTAGTTCTGCTCAAGCGTTTTGCTGAATCCGAATCCCGGGTCGATGATTACATCGTTCACACCCATCAAGGCAAGTTCCTGAAGGCGATCGCCAAGTTCTGAAAGCACGTCGCGGGTAACGTCCTCGTAAGTGGTGTACTCCATCATGTCGGCAACCGAGCCGCGCATGTGGCTCAGTATGTATGGCACGCCCAGTTCAGCCACGGTGTCAAACATCTCGGGGTCAAGATTTCCGCCGGATATGTCGTTGACGATGTGTGCGCCATATTTCTCAACGGCTTCACGGGCTACGCGGGCACGGAATGTGTCAACCGAAATCAGGCATCCGGGTGCGGCTGCAACCACTGCGGGCAGTGCATGTGTAAGCCTTTCGAGTTCAACTTCCTCCGGTACATCTCCGGCACCGAGCCGGCTTGAATAAGCTCCTACGTCAATTATATCTGCTCCTGCAGCGGCCAGGCGGGCAGCTGCGGCAGCTACTTCAGCCTCGGTTGCAGCGCGCGATGCGCTGTAGAACGAGTCGGGCGTGGCATTGAGCACTCCCATCACCAAGGGATGGGAATACTCATGCAGTGTGCCTTTGATATTTAGAGAAAATGGTGTCATTGTCAGCGGTTAGCACGTTTGCGCTCAAGCTCGTCGAGGATGATTTTGCGCATACGCATGTGCGAGGGTGTCACTTCTACATATTCGTCCTCCTTGATGTATTCGAGGGCCTCTTCAAGGCTGAATACTACCGGCGGCACGATACGGGCCTTGTCGTCGGCACCGGAAGCACGCATGTTGGTGAGCTTCTTCGACTTTGTTACGTTTACAACTATGTCGTTGTCCTTGGCGTTTTCGCCTACAACCTGTCCGGCGTATACTTCTTCCTGCGGGAAAATGAAGAATCGTCCGCGGTCCTGGAGCTTGTCGATGGCGTAGGCAAATGCAGTGCCGCCTTCCATGGCAATGAGGGATCCGTTGGTACGGCGTTCGATATCGCCCTTCCAAGGCTGGTATTCAAGGAAACGGTGTGCCATGATGGCTTCGCCGGCCGATGCGGTGAGCACATTGGTGCGCAGGCCTATGATACCGCGCGAGGGTATGTTGAATTCCATGTGCACACGGTCGCCCTGTGCTGTCATCGACACCATCTCGCCTTTGCGACGTGTCACCATGTCGATGATTTTCGATGAATATTCCTCGGTTACGTTTATGGTCATAAGCTCTACCGGCTCGCACTTCACTCCGTCGATTTCTTTGACAATAACCTGGGGCTGGCCTACCTGAAGCTCGTAGCCCTCGCGACGCATGGTCTCGATGAGCACTGAGAGGTGGAGCACGCCGCGACCAAATACTGTCCATACGTCCTGATGCGCGTCTTTAACCACACGGAGCGCCAGATTGCGGTCGAGTTCCTTGGTAAGACGGTCGCCTATGTGGCGCGAGGTTACAAACTTGCCGTCGCGGCCGAAGAAAGGCGAGTCGTTGATTGTGAAAGTCATCGACATTGTGGGTTCGTCTATGGCGATGCGGGGCAGGGGTTCGGGGTTGGCTGCGTCGGCCACTGTGTCGCCTATTTCAAAGCCTTCGATACCTACAATTGCACAGATGTCACCGCTTGATACCTCGCTTACCTTCTTGCGGCCCATTCCTTCAAATGTGTGCAATTCCTTGATGCGCTGTTTCGACACAGAGCCATCCTTGCGGCAAAGGGCTATTTCCATGCCTTCGCGCAGGGTACCGCGGTGTACACGGCCTATGGCTATACGGCCTACATAGCTTGAGAAGTCGAGCGATGTTATGAGCATCTGGGCGTCGCCCTCGTAAGTGGTGGGAGCGGGGATGTGTTCGATGATTGTATCGAGCAGGGGCAGGATGTTGTCGGTGGGTTTTTCCCAGTCGGTGCTCATCCAGCCGTTCTTGGCCGAGCCGAAGATGGTGGGGAAGTCGAGCTGGTCTTCAGTGGCATCGAGCGAGAACATGAGGTCAAACACCATGTCCTGCACCTCTGAGGGGCGGCAGTTGGGCTTATCGACCTTGTTGATCACAACAACGGGTTTCAAACCGATTTGCAGAGCCTTCTGAAGCACGAATCGTGTCTGGGGCATAGGACCTTCAAAGGCATCGACAAGCAGTATGCAGCCATCGGCCATATTGAGCACTCGCTCAACCTCGCCGCCGAAGTCGGCGTGTCCCGGAGTGTCGATGATATTGATTTTTGTGTCCTTATAATTGATTGAAACGTTCTTGGAGAGGATTGTTATGCCTCGTTCACGTTCAAGGTCGTTGTTGTCGAGAATTAATTCGCCGGTTGACTGATTGTCGCGGAAAAGGTGTCCGGCTAAGAGCATTTTGTCGACAAGAGTGGTTTTACCGTGGTCGACGTGAGCGATGATGGCGATGTTACGAATATTTTGCATACGCTATTGGATTTTCGGCTGCAAAGTTACGAAAAAATACCCGAAAATTAATAAGAAATATTACAGAATACGTATAAATGAGCAGATATCGGCTAATACCTCAGGAGAGATGGTTTCAGTAATATCTGCATATTCGGTGATTTCGCCGGTGGTGGCATGCTGAAACAGGTGGTTAAGACCGGGATATTCCTTTGTGACGGCCTTGGGCATGTTCTTTTTGATTACTGCCAGGTTGTCGGTGCTGTTTACCTGAGTGTCAAGGCTGCCGTTCAGGGCAAATACGGGACGCTTGATTTTGCGGATAGAGCCGGCCGGTTTCAGTGACAGCAACGATCTGAAATGATTGTTTGAGCCGGCAGCTATGCTTTGGCGCATTGAAGTAAGTAAATACGGCGGAATGTCGAGTCTGTTGTCTGAAATATACTTGTCTACGGGTATGTCGGACGGATTTATGCCCGAAATAATGTCGTCGAATGTCATTGAGAGGAGCTTGAGTGCATCGCTTTTCTGCGTGTTGCTGAGGTTGAGCTTGCCGAGTGCCAGCTCGTTCTGATGCAT
Organism: uncultured Bacteroidales bacterium; assembly: GCA_947072905.1. Classification (GTDB taxonomy): domain Bacteria; phylum Bacteroidota; class Bacteroidia; order Bacteroidales; family Muribaculaceae; genus CAG-873. The sequence goes on along the minus strand of CAMTKF010000048.1, from coordinate 4,182 downwards.
GATGATGTCTTTGCCGTCAACGGTGGCAGCCGCAAGGCTTACTGCAAAATCAGGGACTTTTTCAGATGCGAGCATCAGGGCTATAGTGCCGCCCTCAGAGTGCCCGAGGATGCCTGTGCGTCCTATCCCTTTGATAGACTTTACAAAACGCACAGCCGCTTTGGCGTCAGACTTGAATGTGTCGAAGTCGGCAGTCTTGAAGTCGCCCTGCGACTTGGCTGTACCGCGGTCGTCGTATCGGAATGATATGATGCCTTGGCGTGCGAGAGCGTCGGCAATCACTGCAAACGGCTTGTGTTCAAACAGTTCTTCATCGCGATTCTGCGGGCCGCTGCCGGTAACCATCACTACTGCCGGCGAGCCTTTGGCCGGTTTGTCGGGAATTACCAACGTGCCTGCAAGCAGCGTGCCGTCTTCAGCAGTGAAAGTGGTGTCGGTGGAGCGGTAGGGAAAAGGAGCACGCGGAGTCTGTGGACGACGCTCACCCATTGACTTCTCGGGAGTTAAGTCGAGCGGCAGCTTATAACCGTTCTGCTTGAGGGTGCCTTTTATCATGCCGTTTGCAATCTTGCCTGTATATGAGGCTCTTATACTTCTTATTTCGAGTGTTACACTGTCGTTGTCGCAATAGAGTACCACAGCTTTCAACCCTTTGGCACCTTGCATGGGTGAGTCGAGGGTGCAGGAGGTGTTCCCGCTCTGAGTGGTGGAGAAATTGAATACGAGAGGCAGCTTAACTGAGTTGACATCGAGTTTACCGCGCCATGCGCCGTCCAAGGCAAAACTGTTGAGAGAAGAGAGCAGGGCAGCTGCAAGCATGCTTGCCCTTAGAAACTTATACATATATAGATTATTTTGTAATTGACTTTTCAATCAGGGCTTCCACGTCCTTTTCAGTTCCGTTGAACGGACCTTTGCGTGCGAGTTTGATCGAGCACATTGCCGATGCGAACGTACCGGCTTCGCGGTAGCCGGCTCCGTGGCTGCGTTTGTAGAAATATCCGGCCATGTATGTATCTCCACATCCTGTGGCATCAACGAGAGCCTCAGGCTCAATAGCCGGGATTTCGTAAAATTGTCTTCCGGCATATATTAATGAACCCCTGTCGCCAAGGGTGAGAATCACTTCCTTGCAGCCCCAGTCAGCAAGCAGGCGGGCAGCTACGTGCGGATCGGTGCATCCGGTGAGTACTTCCATCTCTTTCTCGTTGGCTTTAAGTACAGTAATATATGGAAGTGCCTCGAGTTTGTCTTTATAGTCCACGGCTACCACCTGTTCGCCCTCCACTTTGCGCAGATAGCCCTGCACGTCTATCGCAACCATGCCGCGCTTCGACAGATCCTTTATTACGTCAAGACCGAAGTCATCGGCAAGCAGGGTGCCGAGGTGGAAGATGTGTGCATTTACGTTCCTGAGTTTTTCCACCGTGAAAGGGTCGGCCTTGGCCAGAACACGCTGGCTGCGGTCGTTCATGTCGCGACCGTATTTATTTTCGAAGTAAACCGATTTGCGGCTGGGGATAACTTCTATGCTTATTCCGGCCGAGCGCAGTTCATCAACCGTTGCAAGCTCGGTTTCGCCCAGCGAGGTAACGAGTTTGAAATTGCTGTTTTCGAGATTCTGGAGTGCTTTGGCGAAATAATATGCTGTACCGCCGGGCATGTGGGCCTCAAATTGCGGAGTGATTACCTTGTCGAGTGTGATATGGCCTATGCAGCATACGTCAGCTGCCGCAGATACGGGTTTGCAATCAGAGTTATCGGTTGTGGTCATTTTTTATTAAAGGTCTCTAAAAACAATGAATAGATAAGAACAAACAGGTAGCCGCAAGCAGGCACTATGAATGCAGTCGACATTGAAGTGATGTCGGCGATATAGCCCATCATAAAAGTGCCTATGGCGCCCCCTATGGGAGTCATCATCAGGAAGGATGAAGCTATCTTTACATCTCTGTGCGGTATGCCAGAGATTGTTATTGCAAAGATGGTGGGGAACATGATTGCTTCAAAAGCATAACATGCAAACAGTCCGCCTCTCGACACCACACCCATATCGAGAACCACTGCCACAGCGCCGGCAGCGGCAAGTATGCCACAGACTGTAAGTACACGGATCGCTGATACGCGGCTCATAAGCCAGCTGCCTGAAATGCGTGCGAGCATAAACAGTCCGAGCGCGCCGATTGACAGAGCCTGCGATGCAGTGGCCTTGTCCATCCAGCCGTCGGCGGTGACGTAGTTGATAAACAGGCTGTTGATTGATATTTCGGCTATCTCATAGCAGAGCAGGGCCATTACGCCCATTCGGAAACTTTTGGTAGCCCACAGTCTGCTGATAGTTGCACAAATACCCGGATCAGCATCGGCCGGTTCGTCTGGATTGCTAACGCTGTCGGTGATTTCCGGAAGTTGCACACGGGTGAATAACATGGCTACAATCAGCACACATACGCCCATAATGGTGTAGGGTAGGGCTACCGAAGCCTCGGAGTTTGAGAAAAGGAATCCGCCAACTATCATCGGAGCCAGGATGCAGCCCAAACCATTGAACGACTGTGCCATATTCAGGCGGCTTGCGGCTGTGTCGCGCTCTCCCAGTTCAGAGATATATGGATTGGCTGCTGTCTCCAGCACTACAAGGCCGCAGCCTATGATGAACAGAGCTGTAAGAAAGACGCCGAACGACATCATCATCTCGCCGGGAATGAAGATAAGTGAACCGGTGCCAAACAGCAGAAGCCCCAGCACAACACCTTTGCGGTAGCCCCAACGGGTGATGAACAGTCCGGCCGGAAGCGCCATCAGGAAATAACCAAGGTAGGTAGTGGCTTGTATAAGAGTGGATTGTGTGATTGATATTTGCAGTACTTCCTGAAAATGTTTGTTTAGCACATCGAGCACGGCGCGTGCAAAACCCCACATAAAGAAAAGTGAGGTAATCAATACAAACGGAAGCAGGAATCTCTTGCTTATAAACTTGCTCATTACGTGATTGGATTTTTGAGCCGTAAAATTATTGAAAATTTGACAGAACGGCAAAAAAATCCAATCTTTATTGTCTTTATTACAGCGAATATGTCATTTCCACATGCCCGATAGGCAGTTCTGAGGAGAATTTTACCGGAATCCTTGTATTGGCATCTATATCCATAGCCACTTCGTATCCGCTCATCTCGCCGTGATAAGAGTATTCAAAAACGGTTGCGAAAGTTTCGAAATTCCGGCCGTCAATATCTACTGACGATCTGCCGTTATAAGTGATTCGTACCTTTTCGGGGCCGTCGGGTGTCTCAATGGGTATAGTTATGGTCTGGCCTTCTCTGAGCGCCGGGAAATTAATTTGGTGCGCGTAGTAGAAAAGTCCCAGCATATCAGCCGTGATTGTCACCGCTTCCATAGTGTTGTCGCTTGCGTCAAGAGAGCCTTGGCCGTGTATGTTTTTGAACGATTCCGGATTATTTGGATTATAATCAGAGCTTCCGTAGTCCTTGGCACTCGGTTTGCGATACCATCCGTTGATATATTCCACAGTCTCCGGGCTATACTCGCTTGCCGGGCTCATCCGTGCCCGCAGGGTATCGCTAATGCAGAATATTTTGCCCTCCCACGGTATGCTCTTACCGTTGAGAGTACCTTCAAAGTTTTCGCCGTCAGAGCTTACGGTCACCACGCCTTTGCCTATGGATACATCAATCAGACCTATATGGTAACGGGCATTATAAGTTATCTCGGTAAACGGTATGTTCACACCCGCAGACACAGCCAGTGCCCCCGCGATAATCATTGAAAGGATAACAAGCTTTTTCATAATAAACACATATTTGTATCATTATTATAACAAGCTCACAAATCTTATGTTTTAAGTAATCAATGAAAAATAGTTTATATCATCTGCTTGTCTTATGAACACATCTTCAATCCTCTTCATCGGTCACGTAGCTACGGCTACGCTCCCTCTTCATCGTATTGAATCTGCTGTCCATAAGTCGGCGCATATAATATAAACTATTTTCCAATGCTTACTTATAAAAATGACGTGTTATTGGAAAATAAACGGGAAATTATTCGGAAATCTGCAAATTTATAACCAAATTTGCATAGTATAAGAGCTTGTTTAACAACAAATGTGAACGACAGGGTCTCATATTTTGGAGCGGATTTTACGCTGCGTTGAAGGAGTGT
>CAMTKF010000047.1 GCA_947072905.1 uncultured Bacteroidales bacterium | reverse complement strand
GGTCACCGCCTCTGTCTTTCTATTTAACAATTCAGAGAGCAAATGTTAACTCTGAATCTCGTCTGCAAAGGTAAAAGTTACTAGCTTACAGGCTTCCTACGGATGCCATATTCTTGGGAACGAGGTTCTGCGACACTCACATGTTGGTGTCACCTCTCCATCACGTTATCAGTATTTTAGGGCTTTGTAAGCCTGTCCGTTGATGCGAACGATGTAGATACCGGGGGCAAGGCTCTCTACAAATTCGTCGTCGGCATCGGCTTTAAGCAGTATGCCGCTGAGGTTGTAGATGTCGGCCTGTCCGTCGGCATCGCTTATAATAGAGCGTATGGACGAGGTCTTGGCTGTGACTGTGCATTCGGCGTGCAGATAGGTGCCGTCCATGGTCCAGGCCGAAATGGTGCATTCGCCGGCGGACACGATTGTCACAAGTCCGGTCTGTGTGACGGTGGCTATGGTGTTGTCTGACGAAATCCATTCCACACGCTTGTCGGTGGCATCGGCGGGGAGTACTGTGGCCTTGAGGGTAAATTCATCGCCGGGATAGCCGCTTATGGCAGTGCGGTCGAGGGTGATGGATGTGGCGAGCACGTCGGGAGCCTTGACGGTGATATTGCATGTGGCCTTGAAACCATTGGAGGTATAGGCCGTGATGGTGGCACGACCGGCTGAGATGGCACTTACCACGCCATCGGCTACGGTGGCCACGTCGGTGTTGGAGCTGGTCCATGTCACGGTCTTGTCTGTGGCATCGTCGGGAGCAACGGTTGCGGTAAGCGTGAATTCATCGCCCTCGGTAAGGGTCTTTACTGTGGTGTCAAGGCTTATGCCTGTGGGTTCGATTATGCGGGCTTCAACGGTAACGGCACATGTGGCTTCCAAGCCGTTGACAGCGCGGGCGGTGATTACGGCCTCGCCGGCCGACACTGCCTTGACCACGCCGCCGTCGCTGACGGTGGCAACCGATATATCCGAGCTTATCCATGTAAGGGTCTTGTCGGTGACATCTTCGGGTGAGAGCGTGGCGGTAAGGGTGAACTCATCGCCCTCGGTGAGAGTCTTTTCAGTAACATCAAGTGTGATTTCCACGGGATCTATGATAGCCTCTATCACAGTAATCTTGCATGTGGCCTTGACACCGTTGACGGCTGTTGCGGTAATAACGGTCTCGCCGGTAGACAAGGCATACACAATACCACTGTCCACGCTTGCCACAGCGGGGTCGGAGCTGCTCCATGTCAGGGTCTTGTCGGTAGCGTCGGCCGGAGCTACAGTGGCATTGATTTTGAGCGCCCTACCCACATCCATGGTGTTTTCAGTAACGTCAAGGGTGATGGCGGTGACTTCCACTACTTTTTCCTTTACCTTGACGGTGCATGTGGCGGTAAGGCCGTTGACAGTTGTTGCTGTCACGGTAGCCTCGCCTACTGCAAGCGCCTTTACCACACCTGCATCAACCGATGCCACAGCGGGGTCGGAGACGGTCCATGTTACGGTCTTGTCAGTGGCGTTGGAGGGCGACACAGTGGCTGTGAGGGTAAACTCTTCACCTACGGTCAACTCCTTGTTTATGGCATTAAGGCCTACCGACGCGGGCAGCACGGGTTTAACCACAACGCGGCATGTGTCGGCCACGCCCGAGGCGGCAGTGGCTGTAATCAAAGCCGTGCCTATACCGGTGGCCCTGACGCGGCCGCTTGCCACGGTAGCCACGCTCTTGTCGGACGAAGTCCATGTGAGTTCCTTGTCGGTGGCATCATCGGGCGATATGGTGGCTGTGATGGAGAATTCCTGGCCTACATTGAGCTCTTTTTCGTGTATGCTGAATGAGACTTCCTCAACGCCAATCGACGCATCGCCCACAAGCAGCAGCAAGGGATCGCTCACCTGATTGCCGTATTTATCATAACAAATCATGTCGTAGACGCCGTCTTCAACGTTTATGTCAGCAAAGAAACTGAAGTTCATGGTGGCATTGGCCCCGAGTGGAGTGTTGAAGTTAAGCGTTATGGTCTGCTCAGGGCTTTCGCTACCTCTCTCGCAGATATTTATGGTAAGAAGTCCGGTATAGTCAACCGAGCTTGTATTCTGAGCGGTCATTCTGAATTTGTTTTGTGCTCCGCTAATCACCGTGGAGCTTTGGGGAGTTATGCTCAGAATCTTTATAGTAGACTGAATCTGCGGTTGTCCTCTGGTGATCGACACACTGCCGTCGGCAGCCACTGTCATCACAAGATAGTCGTTGTCGCCGGCCGGGCACTGCACTTTCTGATAATTGCCCTCGGGAGTCTTGAATGTGATGTAAAGTTTGTAAGTTCCGGCGGCCAATCCGGTAGGCACCTTGAAATAGAAGCCTCCATAACCGCTCATCTGACCGTTGGAAGCACCCGTGAAGTTGACCGTGTTGGTTGACTGCGGAGCAATCACCGTGCCGTCCTCGGCCACTATGCTCAGGCCCATCTGCACCGTAACAGCTTCAGGTGAGAAATTGTATATACCTTTGCCGTCAAAGGCTATCATCAGCATATCTCCGCTCACTGTGGGGTCAAGACCGCCCATGGCGTAGATGGGATACCAGGGGGTGGTGCCGGCGGTGGGTTTCTGTATGCGGCACACTATGTGCTGGTCGGAATTATACCCGCCTTCATATCCACCTATGCCCTGATCGTCGGGATTGAGGGCGGTGAGCAGGAAATAGCCGTCGCACAGGCCACCCCAGCCCCAGTTGAAGTGATACTTGCCATCTTCGTAGCCGTCGCATACAAACTCGTGACCGCCGTCATTGGCCTGACCGCCGAATATTATGGGGCGGCCGGCGGCAAGGTCTTCATATACAATGTTTTCCCAATTTTCGAGCGTATAGTTGTCGCGCAGCAGGTACTGCACACCCTTGTCGTAGTTGAAATAAGTCTTCAAGGCGTATGGCACATCGAGGCCGAAGGCACCGCTGGCCGAGGGCGAGTACTGCATGTTGACCGATACGCCGCAGCCATACATCAGCTGCGATACGGCATTCTTCTGCACCGAGGTAGAGCCGTTGTTATAATTGTCAATCATGTTAGCCCAGTCAAATTGAGTGGAGCCGTAGTCAAACGACAGCGTGCTGCCATTCCATGAATAGCTGTGCGAGCCTTGGCCCTGAGCCGGGTAACGGTGGGAGTATATCACCTGAGCCATGGCCGTGGCCACGCAACCGGTTACAGAGCGCTTGGAGCCGCTCACAGGGCAGTCGTTGTTGAAGGGTGCCGACTGGTTCCACACCGAGCTGACCAAATTGGCTATTGGCGCACGATTGGCCTTGGCCGGAGCCTTGTCAACAGGCTCAAGCGGCAGCCCCTCGGCAATGCGGTTCTGCTGCCGGGGTTGCGACACGGCCCATGCTATCTCGCGTGAATATTCGCCCAGCCACCACTTGAATGCCGGAGCCATGTCGGCACCCTCGGGCATAGGCGTTGCAGAATATCCGAGCACGGCAGGGAATGAATCGTCGGCAGGAGTCACGATAAAGCCATCGCCGGCAGTATTGCTGAACACATACACAGTTTCGAGGCCCGGAGCCGATTCGGTATAGCTAAGCTCAAAGCGTGCGCTGCCCTTGATTTTCATGGCAGATTTTTCCTGCAAAGCCCGGTCGAGAGCTCCCTCAGGACTCACATGCGCCGCAAAAGCGTGTGCACCGCACACTGCCAAAGCGCTACAGATGAGAATACCTCTTAAATTGAGTAATCTGTAAAACATATAATAACTGGTTAAATGATTGAATCTTACGACTCAGGTTATGAATTTCACAAAGATACTCAAATTTATTAAAATATACAAAAATTACAGATTTTTAGTGGAAAGGTCAGACGGGTCGGACAAGTCAGACAGGTCGGACGAGTCAGACAAGTCCGACACGTCTGACCCAAGCTATAATAAAAAAAACCGCCCTGCCTGTAAAGGCAAGGCGGTGCTGCGCTTCAAGATGGACTCGAACCAACGACCCTCTGATTAACAGTCAGATGCTCTAACCGACTGAGCTATTGAAGCATAGCTTTTTCCATTGTGTATTTTGCGCTTCAAGATGGACTCGAACCAACGACCCTCTGATTAACAGTCAGATGCTCTAACCGACTGAGCTATTGAAGCATTTTTTAATCGCCCCTACGGGCTTTTGCGGTGCAAATTTACGGCCTTTTTTTTGATTATGCAATACTTTCACCATTTTTTTCTCTGTTTTTTTATCTTTTTCTTCATTTTTACCCTTTTTTTGCCCGTTCTTTGCCCTTTTTTCAGTAACTTCGCTTTCTGAACCTTTCGAGGCCTCAGTTCCTTTATAAATAGACTATACTTCTATTTTTTGACTCCTGTTTATTATGAGAAAACTTTTCTTCGCCATAATCATACTGACTTTAGGCGCCGCAGCCGTGGCTAAAACCTCGCGCAGCAACAAGAGCAGCGTTGCTCGAAACATAACCATTTTCAACGCTGTGCTCAAAGAGTTGCAGACCAACTATGTCGATACTATCGACGCCGACGCCCTGGTGCAGACGGCTATCGACGCCATGCTCAACCGCATAGACCCCTATACCGAATACTATCCTTACGAAAACCGCGAGGATCTCACTGCCATCTCCACCGGCCAGTACGGTGGTATAGGCGCATACATACAGCGTCGCCCGGTCGGCACTATAGTGTCAGAACCCGTGTACGGCTCGCCCGCACAGCAGGCAGGTATTCGCCACGGTGATGTGATTATCGAAGTTGACGGTGTTGACGTTACCCGATTCAAGGAAAGCGACAAGGTGAGCCGACTGCTGCGCGGACAGGCCGGTACTGACGTTAAGGTGAAGGTTCGCCGTCCGTATGTTGAAGACTCGATACTGACTTTCGACATCACCCGCCGCACCATCAACATGAATCCCATGCCCTATTATGGAGTTGACTCGGCCGGTGTAGGTTACATAAGGCTCACCACCTTCAACGAGAAGAGCGCCGAGCTGGTAAAGGACGCCCTGGTAGACATGAAGCGCAATCCCGACCTGCGCGGAGTGGTCCTCGACCTGCGCGGCAACGGCGGCGGAATTCTCGAAGGCGCTGTGCAGATTGTGGGCCTGTTTGTGCCCAAAGGCACCGAAGTGGTGCGCCACAGCGGATTTGAAGGCAAGAACCTCAAGATATACAAGACAGCCCACCAACCCGTGGATACCGAAATACCGCTGGTTGTGATGGTTGACGGAGGCACCGCATCGTCTTCTGAAATCACCGCCGGTGCCCTGCAAGACCTCGACCGCGCCGTGGTGGTAGGCTCGCGCTCGTTCGGCAAGGGCCTTGTGCAGACTTCGCGCCCCCTGCCCTACGACGGACTGCTCAAGGTGACCATGGCTCACTACTATATACCCTCGGGACGCCTGATACAGGCCATAGACTACAGCCGCCGCAACCCCGACGGCTCGCCCATGCACATTCCCGACAGCCTTACCAAAGTATGGAAAACCAAGCACGGACGCGACGTGCGCGACGGCGGCGGTATCACCCCCGACGTGGCCGTGAGCGACACTTCAATCAACCGCCTCATCTACAACGTGGTGGCCGACAACTGGGCATTTGACTATGCCAACCGCTTCCGCGCACGCAACGAGTCGCTGCCGGCAGCCTCGGAGTGGATCATGCCCGACAGCGTTTTCACTGCCTTCAAGGCATTCATCGACCCCACACGCTTCAAATACGATAAAGCCTGCGAACAGGGCATAGACTACCTGCGCAAGGCCGCCGAAGCCGAGGGCTACATGAACGACTCGGTAAAGGCTCAGATAGAGCTGCTGGCCGGCATGCTCAAGCATGACCTCGACCACGACCTCGACTTCAATAAAGCTAACCTCGTGCGCATACTCGACACCGAAATCAGCGAACGCTACTACGACGAAGGCGACCGCGTGATGCGTGCCCTGCGCTATGATATGGAACTCGACACAGCTCGCGCCGTGGTGCTCGACCGCGACCGCTACAACGCCCTGCTACGTCCTTCTAAATAACTTATGTCACTCGATATAATATTAAACACCTTCATCACCGACGCCCGCAAGAAGGCTGTTTCGGCTATAGTGCGCTCGGCCAAGAAGCATCCCGTGCTGTGCGGTTTGGCCGGCTCGGCTCCGGCATTGGCCCTGGCCGCACTGCCGCGTCAGAAGCAGCCCGTGCTGGTTATTGGCGACGACGCCGACGATGCAGGTTATCTATACCACGACCTCAGCCGCCTGGTGGGCGAGGCCAACCTGGCCATGCTGCCATCGGGCTACAAACGCAGCATTCGATACGGACAGATTGACTCGCCGGCCGTGATACTGCGCACCGAGGCACTGAGCCGCATAAGCTCAGACCCTTCGCTGCGATTCGTGATAAGCTACCCCGATGCGCTGGCCGAGCAGGTGGCATCGAAAGACGAGCTGAAAGCAGGAACTATAGAACTGAAAACCGGCGGTACATACGACTTCACGGAGCTTCAGTGCCGCCTGCGCGACATAGGATTCGTAGAGCAGGACTATGTATACGAGCCGGGACACTTTGCCGTGCGAGGGTCGATAATAGACATTTTCGGATATTCAAGCGAACTGCCCTACCGCGTTGACTTCTTCGACAACGAAATCGACTCAATACGATCATTCAACATAGAGACACAGCTATCAGAGTCAAGGCTCGACCGTATCTCTATCACCGCCGACGTCAGCAACCACAGCTCAGGCATGTCGTTGCTCGACTTTATCAGCCCCGACACCCTGATTGCCGTGCGCGAGCCCGACCGCACCGCCGACCGCATACGCGCCATTGCATCAGAATCAATGTCGGACAGTGCACTTATTGCCGCCGATGAGAATATAGACCCGCAAGCCATCAGCCACATAGTCGACCCCGAGGCATTTGCCGCCCGGCTGGAGACATTCAGAACCATAGGCTTCACAGCCGCGCCACAAAGCAGCGCACCGGCAGTACTCGAATTCAACTGTACTCCGCAGGGGCTGTATCACAAGAATTTCGACCTTATCTCCGAAGCCTTCACCAAGCTCCTTGCCGACGGCTACAAACTGTATATACTCAGCGACAACGAGAAGCAGTTTGCCCGTCTTAAAGTGATTTTCGAAGATCGCGGCGACAAAATCGACTTCACACCCGTGGAGTCAACTCTGCATGAGGGCTTCGTGGACCACACCACCAAGACCTGCGTTTTTACCGACCATCAGATATTCGACCGTTTCCACAAATACACCTTGCGCAGCGAACGCGCCCGCTCGGGCAAACTGGCTCTGTCGCTCAAGGAGCTGAACGCCCTCGAAGTAGGCGACTACGTGGTACACATAGACCACGGTGTGGGCAAATTTGCAGGGCTGCTGCGTACCGACGTGGGCGGACGCACACAGGAAATGATAAAGCTCGTGTATCAGAACAACGACATCATCATGGTGTCGATACACGCCCTGCACAAGCTGGCCAAATACCGCGGCAAGGAAGGTGTTCCGCCCAAGCTCAACCGCATAGGTTCGGGACAGTGGAACCGCATGAAGGAGCGCACAAAGAGCAAGCTCAAGGACATCGCCCGCGACCTCATCAAGCTATATGCCGCTCGCAAGGACCAGAAAGGATTTGCCTTCTCGCCCGACTCATACATGCAGGAAGAACTCGAGGCATCGTTTATCTACGAAGACACCCCCGACCAGCTCACCGTAACCAAGGCCGTGAAAGCCGATATGGAGAGCGACAAGCCCATGGACCGACTGATTTGCGGCGACGTAGGCTTCGGCAAGACCGAAATTGCCATCCGAGCCGCCTTCAAGGCCGCCACCGACGGCAAGCAGGTGGCTGTGCTCGTTCCAACCACCGTACTCGCATATCAGCACTTCAACACCTTCACCGAGCGTCTCAAAGACTTCCCCGTGAAGATTGAGTACCTGTCGCGCGCCCGCACCCCCAAGCAGGTGAAACAAATCATCGCCGACCTGGCCGAGGGCAAGATAGACATACTCATAGGCACTCACAAGCTCATAGGCAAGAGCGTGAAGTTCAAAGACCTCGGCCTGCTGATAGTCGACGAGGAGCAAAAGTTTGGCGTAGCCGTGAAGGAGCGTCTGCGACAGCTTAAAATCAATGTCGACACCCTCACCATGAGCGCCACCCCCATACCGCGCACCCTGCAGTTCTCGCTCATGGGCGCACGCGACCTCAGCTCGCTCAACACTCCCCCGGCCAACCGATACCCCATCCTCACCTCCGTAACATCGCTCGACGATGATATAATGCGCGAGGCCATCAACTTCGAGCTCTCACGCAACGGCCAGCTCTTCGTGGTCAACAACCGCATAGAGGGGCTGTACGAGCTGCAAAATATGATAGAACGCCTTGTGCCCGACGCCCGCGTCATAGTGGCACACGGCCAGATGCCCCCCGAAAAGCTCGAAAAGGCCATCATAGACTTCGCCGCACACGACTACGACATATTGCTGTCGACCACCATCATCGAGAGCGGTATCGACATGCCCCGTGTCAACACCATAATAGTGAACAACGCCCAGGACTTCGGTCTGAGCGAGCTGCACCAGCTGCGCGGCCGTGTGGGCCGATCATCGCGCAAGGCATTCTGCTACCTCATGGTACCGTCAGGCAGGCCGCTCACACCCATAGCCCGGCGCAGACTGCAGGCCATCGAAAGCTTCTCCGATCTGGGTTCGGGCATACATATAGCCATGCAGGACCTCGACATACGCGGTGCCGGCAACCTGCTCGGAGCCGAGCAGAGCGGTTTTATAGCCGACTTGGGCTACGAGACATATCAGAAAATACTGCAGGAAGCTGTAACTGAACTGCGCACCGAGGAATTTGCCGACATCACCAAGGCCGAGAACGATGTGGTGAAGTCTGAAGACTTCGTGGCCGACTGCACCATAGAGAGCGACCTCGAACTGCTGTTGCCTCCCACCTACGTGCCTCAGACATCAGAGCGCATAGCGCTGTATCAGGAACTCGACTCAATAGACCGCGACGAGATGATAGACGCATTCGCCGCCCGGCTCAAAGACCGTTTCGGTCCCCTGCCACCCGAGACAGTAGAACTGTTGCAGGTGCCGCGCCTGCGCTCGCTCGCCCGCCGTCTGGGCATAGAGAAGGTAAACCTCAAGGGAGGCGTGATGTACACCTACTTTGTGGGCGAGGAAAACAGCGCATACTACCACTCGTCAATGTTCGGACGTCTGCTCACCTACCTCACCACATATCCGCGCAGGGTGAAGATACGCCAGACCGCCTCAAAGCAATCGTTCTCCATAGCCAACGTGCGCGACATCTCCACCGCAGTATCAATCCTCAAGGAAATCCTTGCCATGCCCGTAAGTAAATAAAACCGTCAATGTCAGTATTATTATTAACCGATACCGAAGAAGGCTACTGGTCATTTGAAGAACGCCTTGGTGATTCTTTTAAGGTAGACTGCCGTCATAAAGCCACTAATCGTCCCGAGTTTCACAAAAACAAGCTCGGAACCCTGCGCCGATACTTCCATTATTTCGCATTTCCGCTGAAATTCGCCCTTAAGCGCAATCAGAACTGGGAATGTATGGTGGCATGGCAGCAATTCTTCGGCCTTAACACCGCTTTCTGGAGCCGCCTGCTGCACCTGCCCAAGAAAGCCCCGCTGCTGACTATGACCTTCATCTACAACCCCAAGGCAGGCTTGGCTGGCAAAATTTACGGCAAATACATAAAATATTGCCTTACCGGCGGATATATCGACAAGGTTATATGCTATTCGCCTCAGGAATGCGAGTCGTACAGCCGCAGCTTCGGCATTTCGCCCGAGCTGTTTGCCTTCGTGCCGCTGGGTATAAGCAGGGACGAAGGGCCCGAACTGCATCCCGTCAAGGGCGACTATGTATTCTCAACGGGGCGCAGCAACCGCGATTTCACCTTCCTTGTCGACGCACTCAAAGACAGCTACGACTTGCGTATAGCCACTCAGGGATTCGCATCGCCGGCAGCGGGTTCGGCACGCAAACTGGAGATACTCGACAATTGCTTCGGCGACGATATGCTGCGCCAGATGAGCGAGAGCCTGTGCGTGGTTATTCCGCTCGACGATATCTCAGTATCGTCGGGACAGCTGGTGGTACTTCAGGCCATGCGTATGGGCAAACCGGTGATAGTCACCGAGAACGTAACCATGTCTACATATATCGACAATGGTAAAACCGGCTTCATCATACCCAAAGACAAGGATGAATTGCTGCGCACCATCGACCGCCTTGCATCCGACAGCGAACTATACGAAAAAGTCTCACGCTGTCAGCGTGAGACTTTCCTTAAAAAGTTTACCGAGGAGGCACTTGCCGACCGCATAGCCGACATTATAAATCAGGTAAAATAATCACTTCCATTCGCCCACAAGGCGTACTGTCTGTGTGGGGTGCATGGGGTCGTTGCATATCACCATCACCTTTGAGTTGAGAATTCCGCCCTTCTGCTGCGAGGGATCAACGGTAGCTGTTATCTCCATCTGCTGTCCGCTCTTGATTTTGCGGTCGGGATAAGCAATGGTAACACCCGGGTCGGCCGAATATATGCGGCGTACTTCAAGGGTTTCCTTACCGGTATTTTTCAGTGTAAATGTGCGGGTGACGGGTGCGCCATTGCGTGCCACTGTGCCGAAGTCAACCGATTCGCCCGACAGCGTGGCCACCGCAGCTTTCTCCACCTGCTCGGGGGTAAGCTTCGAGAAGTCTTCATTGACAATCAATGTGAAGGGGATGGTGTACCGCTCGCCCGGCGTTATCGAAATTTCCACCGAATCCTCGATGAGTCCGTATTCCTTGCACTTGTTGCCGTCGATAAATACCACTATCGCCATTTGTTCGCCCGGCAGAGCTATCTCGGGCGAGGGCATTATCTGCAAGTAGTCGGGAGTCTTCTCGGCCTTGATTACCAGCGAGTCGGCACTCTGGTTATATCCGTTGAAATAAGCGGTTTTGAATTCCGAGGTCAGCACATCGCCAAGCATCATGGCCGGATGCTCCATCTTCAGGTTACCGAAGTCGGCCGGGTAACGCTGCGATATGGTGCGCGGGGCGCCTATCACCACACCTTCTATATCTAATCGCGCCTTGGGCACGGCGGCATTGGTCTCAATGTAAACTTGCTTATGGAATCGGCCGGGGCGATACTGAGGATCGTATGTAACGTCGATATATGCAGTGTCGCCCGGAGCAATGGCTTCGCGCGGGTACGACGGCTGTGTGCATCCGCAGGTAGCACGGGCACTGAGTATTGACAGCGGCTCGGTACCGGTGTTTATAACCGGAAATTTGCAACTCACGGGCCCCGACTCCTCAGAGAATGCCCCGAAGTTGTATGTGGTGACAGGATATGAAGCTGTAACATCGGCCATTGCAGCCAATGAAGCTCCCAGTGCGATTATTGAAAGGATATTGCGTTTCATAAAAAATTGACTCATAGAGTGCTCTTTTTATTTATAATAGTCACTCCCTAAGTGCAAATATAGCGAATATTCATGAAATAATAACGCCTTGACACTGAAAATCGTTTGAATTTGAGCATTTGATATATTTAAGTTAATAGCTCTTTTTAATAACATATACTTTTGCTCGCTTCATGATTCAGTTATTTTTGCTGGTGCCATTTCTGCACCGAATAGAGCCAATACTTGATTTACTTTGTCAAGGCGCAAGGTTTCTTTTCCTTGCTCCATTTCCCTAACAAAACGGAGACCTACCCCGGACTTTTGGGATAAATCCACCTGCGTAAGCCCGTACTCCTTACGCTTCGCCTTTATATATCTTGCTAATCGAGTCATATTATACCCTTTTGGGTGCAAAGATAGTGAATTTAATTAAATTTACACCATATAGGGTATAAAATAATGAATTGTAATCTGTTTTATACCTTAAAGGGTATATTAACGATAGAATTCAATTATACGCCAGACCCACGTTGTCGACCCTTAGTGTAAGGCCGGGGGTGCCTACGTACGGCTCGCCCGAGCCGGCCGAGAACATCAGTATCATGTGGGTGGGTTTGGAGTCGGCGCTGTCCCAGTCAACTTCCTGCACAGGCACCATCTTGCCCTTGGAGTTGCGGGCATAATAGCTCTTGTCCACGGGAATCAGACCCATATATGCCTTGTAGTACGGAGCCTTGGTGATGTTGCCGTAGTTGATAGTGAGATGATGCTTGTTTTTCCAACCGCGGGTAGAGGTGGTGAGCAGCTCGCGACCCGTACCTACACGCTTGGCATATATATTGCCGTCGGCGTCTTCCCAGCGGCGTTGCAGCAGTATGAGCACCTCGGCATTGTCATGCCCCGGCAGGGTGCGCTTCTTGGAGAAACCTGATGAATATACGCGCGAGTTGGTGTTGGGAACAACCAGTTCGTAGTCATATACCAGCGCCATGGGCCGCTTGGTGAAGGGTATGCCCATCTCCATCTTCTTGTAGGGGTCAGAAGTGCTCTTTATAGGCTCTATCATCTTGCCAAGGAATATGCTGCCGGCTACCATCACATCAATGTTTATGATGCCTATGGCCTTGCACGATTCCATGTGGGTGGTAAGCTTGGCACAGCGACCTCCGCCGGGACGGCTGTCGGGATATACGGCATTGGATGTCTTTACAACTCCGGCCACCTTGGCCATAACGTTTGACGAGGCCCAGGGCGAACCGCCGCGGTTGGTATAGGCTTCATTGCCGTTGATTGTGGCATTGGGGGCTATGGCATACACCTGCTTGTGTTCGCCGCCTATGATAGAGCTTTCCTTGATATTTCGTGTGACCCATTGTTCCATATCGCCGTAGCGTATGGGTTCTATTGTCTCGGCCATTCCTGCAATAGAAATCAAAGCCAGCAGTAATAAAAGATTGAAACGTCGGTACTGCATAATATATTCTAAAAAGATTTGCAAAATTATAAACTCTGTAATTTATTAACAAACCGGATGGTCAAAATGATGAAAATAAGCCAACATTACACCCCATTTAACCAAAAATAGCTACCTTTGCCAAAACTTTCATAAAACTAAGAATACATGAACTACAAAAAAATTGTAAAACTCATCAACCGTACTTTGGCTGCCTCAGCTATGCTGCTGGCTGTATCTGCTCTGTCGGCTTGTTCCGATGATGACGACACACCCGTCATACCCGACACTGATGTCAACAAATATGGCGTATTTGTGGTATGTGAAGGTAACTACGGAGCTTCCAACTCGTCGCTCACTTGGGCCAACATGGAGGAAAACTCATACCTCAATGAAATTTTCTATAAAGCAAACGATGTAACCTTAGGTTCGCAGGCCCAGTCGATGACAACTCACGACGATGACGGATGGGTTGTGGTTTCTGACTCTCACGTGATTTTCAAAATCGACCTCGACACATATAAGGAAGAAGGTCGCATAGTAGGCCTTACCAAGCCCCGCTACATGCACTTTGTGAGCGACACCAAGGCTTACGTTACCCTGATGAACTCAACTCAGATTGCTGTTGTAAATCCTGAGTCTTACTCTATCACCGGCTACATCGACATTCCCGACCTCTATGGCGCAGGCGATGCTGCCATGATGATACAGGACGGCAATTATGTGTATGTAAACTGCTGGAGCTACCAGAACAAGATAATACGTATCGACACCACTACCGACAAGGTTGATGCATCCCTTGAAGTAGGCGTGCAGCCCAAGGAAATGGTGATGGACCGCAACAAAAACCTCTGGATAGTGACCGACGGCGGTGGATGGGAACAGAACCCCGCCGGCTTCGAGACTCCCGCTATTGTTAAAGTAAACACATCAAGCTTCACCATCGACAAGAAGTTTGAGCTCACCATGTATGCCAATGTAGGTTCTATTGCCATCAACGGCGAGGGCGACCGCATCTACTACACATGCAACGACATCTACTCAATGTCGATCAACGACAACGCCCTGCCCGCAGAACCCATCATCGAGGCTGATCCCGAAAACGCATACCGCTACTATGGACTTGGCGTTGACCCCACTACCGGCTTGGTATACGTGGCCGATGCAAAAGACTTCACTCAGAACGGTGAGATAAAGGTGTATGATAACAACGGCAACCTGAAGAAAAAGTTTGACACCGGCATCTGCCCCCGATTCTTCTGCTGGTATTACAAAAAATGACAAAGCGAGGTCTGTGGCCGCTGATAGCGTGCATCTTATACTGTCTTCCCGTCTCGGCACAGGAAGCCGTTGAGCTGCGCGGCATATCGGTGGCCGCACGCCGCCCGGCCGATATAGGCCGCGAGCAGACCCGTGTTGACTCGGCCGCCCTGCGCGAGAGCCCGGCTCTGTCAATGGCAGAAATACTCGGATATAATTCGGGTATATACATCAAGGACTATGGCCGCGCCACTCTGGCCACGGCTTCGTTCAGGGGTACATCGCCCTCGCACACGCAGGTGACGTGGAACGGCATGCGCATATCATCGCCCATGCTCGGCTCCACCGACTTCTCTATGATTCCATCTTACTTCATAGACCGCGCCGCCATCGACCACGGCTCATCAAGCCTGGGCGATGTAGGCGGTGGCCTGGGAGGTCTTGTGAAGCTGTCTACTCAAACCTCGAGGGATGCTGACAGACCGTTCAGCGGACAGTATGTGCAGGGCATAGGCTCATGGCGTACCTTTGACGAATTTCTGCGTCTGGAATATGCATCCAAGCGTTTCTCTTCATCACTCAGGGCTTCCTACTCTTCGTCGCGCAATGACTTCTCATTCATCAACCACGATAAAAAAGAGAACATATACGACGAAAACCATAATATAATTTCTTCATATCACCCCAAGGAACGCAACCGCTCGGGCGCGTTCAAGGATTTTCATATCTTAGGGTCGGCATCATACGATGCTTCGGCACTCGGACGATTCAGCACCGATATATGGTATCTGAGCACAAATCGCCAGCTGCCGCTCATAACCTCGGATTACTCCACTTCTTCAAACAAGATCGACAACCGCCAGCGCGAACAGACACTGCGCGCCGTGGCACGGTGGAACCGCACCGGCAACACATCGCGCTTCACGGCAAGCGCCGGATACATACACAGCTGGATTGCCTACGACTACAAGGTTGACAATACCGACGGTATTTCATCTACTTTTCTTACCCGCGCCCGCAGCCGTGTGAATACCGTATACGGCGCTTTCAGCTGGAAGGGCTACCCCCGGCGACAATGGTACTTCACCGCCGATGCCGACATTCACTACCATAGCGTAGACAGCCGCGACCTGGTGGAGTTCAACACCGGCACCGGCTACAGCCGCAAGCGCGCTGAAATAAGCGCCGCCTTATCGGCCAAGTGGCAACCGATGAAACGGCTGGGTTTAGGCGCACTGCTGCGTCAGGAAGTGTTTGGCGACATGGTTTCGGCTCCCGTGCCGGCTATTTTCGCCGAAACCACATTAGTGCCGTCGATCGGGCTGATTGCCAAGCTGTCGGGCTCGCGCAACTGCCGTTTCCCTACCCTCAACGACCTCTACACAGTACCCGGCGGCAATCCCGACCTGAAACAGGAACATGGATGGAACTACGACGCAGGCCTTGAGTGTGATTTCAAGTTGCACGACCGCTGGCATCTGGCGGCTTCGGCCAACTGGTTTGATTCTTATATAAGCGACTGGATTCTGTGGCTGCCATCGCCCAAGGGCTATTACGTGCCCCGTAATATCAATGAGGTGCATGCCTACGGCATAGAGAGCCGTATGGGTGCCGAGTTCACGCCCGGCAACGGATGGACTTTCGGCCTTACAACACACTACACATGGTCGGCCTCGATAAACAGGTCGTCGTACATAGGCGGCGACGGCGACAAGAGTGTAGGCAAACAACTGCCGTACATTCCGCGACATTCGGCCTCGGCCATAGCCAGAATAAGTTGGAAAGGCTGGACTCTGGCCTATAAATGGCAATGCTACTCCGAGCGATTCACCATGTCGAGCAACGAACACTCGCTGTCGGGCCACCTGCCGGCCTACAGCGTGAGCAATATTAATCTTGAAAAGTCATTCTGTGTATTTGGTACAGGGTGCATGGCCAAGTTGGCCGTAAACAATCTGCTCGACGCCGACTATCAGACGGTACTGTCGCGCCCCATGCCCGGCATAAACTTCGAGGCCTTCCTCAGCGTGAATTTCTGAAATCTTCGGCTATGAAACGGGCCACCGCGTCTTCGGTATTGGGTCCTATCACCTTGTGAGCTATAGCCTTTACCTCGGGCAGAGCATTGCCCACGGCCACAGCCACATCGGCCATTCTGAGCATGGGTATGTCGTTGAGGTTGTCGCCAAAGGCCACCACACGGTCGGCGCCAAGATGTTTCTTAAGCTCGACTATACCGGCGGCTTTTGACACCCCGGGTGCGAATATCTCGAGCAGCCACAGGTCAGGCAGATAGGTGTCTTTGTAATACGATATGTAGCAATCTGAAAGCGAACGCAGATGCTCGGCCACATTCACTATCACTTCCTTGGGACCCATGCCGAAGAAAAGCACCAGCCGATGATATGACTCTTCGGGACATTTCTCAAACAGATGGAATGTTTTCAGACGCAGGTTGCGGCGCAGATTTATAAATACGCGCTCGGCATCGGTGATCTCGCGACGCGAATGGTAGACATCGAGATGCGAATTGTCGCGCAGCACATAGCAGAACGGATGAAAGTCGTATTTCTGAAATACATCAAGCATAAGCACCACATCGCTGTGGGGCAGCAGGTGCATGCCCTCGAAGCACTCGCCGCTGCGGCTCCACATGGTGGCGCCGGTCATTACCACCAGGTCGTCGGCGGTGCGGATGCCTGCAAGTATATTTTCTACTGTGGCAGGGGTGCGGGCGGTGGCCACGCTTATGGTGGCGCCTTCGTCGGTCAGACTGCTGATTATCTCGGCACTACGGGCCGACACATTGCCTTCGTTATCGAGCAATGTTCCGTCCATATCGGTTATATAAAGTGTTTTCACAATGCAAAGTTAATTATTTTTTTAGTATTTTTGCAGCCTTATTGAGTATGTATATATGAAACGATTAGGATATTGGATAGAGGCCATGCGTCTGCGCACCCTGCCGGTGTCGGTGGCCGGGGTGCTTATGGCTATCACTTGGAATGCCGTAAACAACAACTTCAACGCCGTGCCGGCTGTGATATGCCTGTGTTTTGCCGTGCTGGCACAGATAGCCTCTAACTTCGCCAATGAATACTTCGACTACAAAGCCGGACGCGACCGCCCCGGACGCGAGGGACCACGTCGCGGTGTGACCGAGGGCGAAATCTCACCCGCAGCCATGAAAAAAGCCATCTACATCACTCTTGGACTGGCCGGATGCCTGGGCCTGAGCCTTGTGGGCTGGGGCGGCTGGTGGCTGCTGGCCGTAGGAGCATTCATCGCCATAGGAGTATTTGCTTACAGTGCCGGCCCCTACCCGCTCTCCACCCACGGTTGGGGCGAAGTGGGCGTGGTGTTTTTCTTCGGCCTTATTCCTGTTAATTTCACATATTACGTACAGACCTTGCAGTGGGACGCCGCTGTGGTGCTGTCGTCGCTTGCCATAGGGCTGATGGGTGCAAATGTACTGATAGTAAACAATTATCGCGACGTTGAAGACGACCGTCGCGTGTGCAAACGCACCCTATGTGTGCGCTTCGGCCGCCGGGCCATGCTCATGCTATATGCGGCCGATGCAGTTGCCGGCGCTGCCCTGCTGATGCCCCTGCTGTCGCACATAGGATATGTATATTTGTGTGTGCCGGCATTCTATCTGGCAGGCTGCGCGGCCGTGATACGCAATATGGCCCGACGCGAGGGTGCAGCCCTCACGCCGCTGCTTGGCGCCACATCCATGCTCATGTTCGGCGTGTCATTGCTGTCGCTGATACTGGCTCTTATTTAAAACTCCGGCAGCCATCCGACAATAAATCCGACCTCACATTACGGTGTGGGCCGGAATTTCTATTTTAAATTTTATACTTTAAATTCTAAATTTTATACTTTTCTCTCTTCGTCGCAGCTGTATGCTCCGGCGCTCTTCTTACAGTACCATTTAACGGCATCTTTTAGCATTCTGAACATAATCAATTAGTTTTTTAAGTTATATAATTATAACAGCACAGGACAAATATTGTTTAATAACATGGTTTAATAACACTGCCTAAAAACTTATGATGATTTCCGTGCCATTTTCTTGCTAAACCGACCGCTAATTACTATTTTTGGGAACTTGAAAAACACATTTTGACTAAACTCTAATTCCCTGAAAAGAAATGATTATCGGCATTCCCAAAGAAATTAAAAACAATGAAAACCGCGTGGGTATGACACCCGCCGGCGTTAAGGAACTGGTTCAGCACGGCCACCAAGTGTACGTACAGCACACAGCCGGCCAAGGCTCCGGATTCTCCGATGAGGAGTATACCGCAGTCGGCGCTAAAATCCTGCCCACTATCGAGGAGGTATATGCCATCGCCGAAATGATTATAAAGGTGAAAGAACCCATCGAGCCCGAATATCCGTTGGTGAAGAAGGGGCAGCTGCTGTTCACATATTTCCACTTTGCCAGCGAGCTGGCACTCACCGAGGCCATGCTCAACTCAGGCGCTACCTGCATAGCCTACGAAACCGTGGTTGGACGCCAGGGCGGACTGCCCCTGCTCATTCCAATGAGCGAGGTTGCCGGACGCATGAGCGTGCAGGAAGGCGCTCAGTTCCTCGAAAAGCCCAAAGGCGGCAAGGGAATCCTGCTCGGCGGCGTGCCGGGTGTGAAGCCCGCCAAGGTGCTCATTCTGGGCGGTGGTGTGGTAGGCCGCAATGCAGCCCTGATGGCTGCCGGACTCGGTGCTGATGTCACCATCACCGATATCTCGCTCCCCACCCTGCGTCATCTCGCAGAGGTGATGCCCCGCAATGTCAAGACCCTCTTCTCATCGCGCCACAACATAGAGATGGAGCTCCCCACCGTCGACCTCGTCATAGGCTCGGTACTCGTACCCGGAGCAAAGGCGCCCCACCTCATCACCCGCGACATGCTAAAGCTAATGCGCCCGGGCACCGTGATGGTAGACGTGGCCATTGACCAGGGCGGATGCTTCGAGACCTCACACCCCACCACACACTCCGAACCCACATTTGTGGTAGACGACATACTGCACTACGCAGTGGCCAATATACCCGGAGCAGTGCCCTTCACCTCCACACTGGCCCTCACCAACGCCACACTGCCCTACGCCCTGCGACTGGCCGATATGGGATGGCGCCAGGCATGCAAAGCCGACCCCGGCCTGGCCGAAGGCGTAAACATCGTAGACGGCAAAATCACCTTCAAAGGCGTGGCCGAGGCCTGGAACATGCCCTACACCCCCCTGGAACTCTAACTAACAACCGACATAAGCACATAAACAACAAGGCAGCCCAATCGCGAGCTGCCTTGTCGTTTAGCTCTTGATCATCACCCTACAAACCGTTGGGACCTTTTGGATTTTACTATTTTTGGGGGAGGGGGGATTTTGGATTGGGGTTTGGATGGTTTTTTATTTTTATTTTGCTACCTTTGTATTGTGGGCGGTTGAGGGTATGCTATAAAACCCAACGTAGCTGCAGTCTCACGACGCAGCTACGTTAGATATAAACCAATCATTATCACATTTCTTACAATGGAAAAAGCAAATTTTCACGTTTGTATAATATAAACATCACCGGGGTGCATACGGTTCACCAAGCCCACTGTTTTTTACAAAAAAAATTTCGTCCATGCTTACCATCTATAAGGCTTCGGCCGGTTCCGGAAAGACGTATACTCTTGCATACGAGTATATTAAACTGTTGCTCGGTATAAAAATCGAGGACGGAAACGGCGCGTATTATGTGCTGAATCATAAGAATTATCTTAACGGCGCGCCGGCCAACCGCAATGCCCACAGGCGCATTCTGGCCATTACGTTCACCAACAAGGCTACCGCCGAGATGAAGTCGCGCATAATCAAGCAGCTTGAGGCCCTGACGCATGTGCCCGAGTCGGACGACCCTCGCGATGATGCCGAGTATGCGGCCAAGCTGATGGCCGACTTCGGTTGCAGGCGCGATGAGCTGCAGCACGTGGCTCTGAGGGCGCTAAGGAGTCTGCTCAACGACTACGGCCAGTTTAATGTAAGCACTATCGACGCTTTTTTCCAGACCATACTGCGCAGCTTTGCCCGCGAGATCGACCGCCAGGGCGACTATCGCCTTGAGCTGGAGGAGTCTACGGTAATCGGGCAGGCCGTGGCTATGATGTTTGACGAGCTCAACACGGGCTATTCATCCGACGATGTGGCCGTAACCGAGGGCTGGCTCGACAAGATTGCCATGGAGCGCGTGGCCGGCGGCGACGACTTCAATCCGTTCAACAGCCACAGCCGCATGTACCGCCAGATAATCGCCAACCTGAAGAAGGTGTACAACGACCGCTTTCTGGCGCACGAGGCCGAGATGTATGAATATCTTGCCGACCGCAGCCGTCTGAGCCGCTTTGAATCGTGGCTCCGCTCATCGCTTGACAGCATTGAGGCTGAGGAAGCCGTAGTGGCCGATTCTGTGGAATTGAATCCCGGTCTCGACCGATACGTGAACGACCTGATCTCTAAAATCAAAATTCTGCACGGACTTAAGAAAAAAGAAATCAAGAATTACAGCTCCAACAAGAGCGCGATGAAGCTGCACGACGCTCAGCCGGGCACTATCTCTAAAAAGAATGCCACGGTTGACGAGGGCCTGTACTTCAGATGGTTCGAAAAATTGGAAAGCCTGAGTGACCGCCGCGAACGCTACAGCGAGATGCTAAGCCAAACCAACACATTGCTGGCTTTTGTCCACATACGCCGCTATATCGACCGCTATCGCGTGGACAACAACATGATTCTGATTTCAGACACCAACTCGCTGCTCAGCTCCATTGTCACCGAAAGCGACACTCCGTTTATCTACGAGCGCGTGGGTATGTCGCTCGAGAATTTCCTTATCGACGAGTTTCAGGACACCAGCCGGCAGCAATGGCGCAGCCTGCGGCCTTTGGTAGCCAATTCGGGCATTGATGCCGACAGCCTGATAATAGGCGACGTCAAACAGTCGATTTACCGCTGGCGTGGCGGCGACCCGGCTCTGCTGGCCACTGAGGTACAGAACAACGATTTCCCGGCAAGCAGCTTCGTAAAGGGCAACCGCGACGGTGAAAACACCAACTACCGCTCGGCCCACGACCTGGTGAGGTTCAACAACACCCTTTTCCACTCCATCGCTCAGATTGAACACGTGAGCGGATACGAGGGCGTGGCTCAAAGTCTTGGCCCGAAAAAGACCAAAATTCCGGCATATATAAATATTACCGACCTCGGCGGCGACAAATTCCACAAGATTGCCGAAACTCGCCTGCCCGAGGAGTTCAACGACTCTTTCGACGATGAAACCAACAAGCTCACCGACCGCGATGTGAGCTTGAAGCTGCTGGCCGAGTCGATTCTCGACCAGGTTGCCCGCGGTTATCGCTTCAACGAAATCGCTATCCTGTGCCGCGGCAACAAGACCCTGGTCGACATTGCCGAATATCTGGTAAGGGAATATCCACAAATCAAGATTGTGAGCGACGAGGCGCTGCTGCTGTGCAACAATCCGGCCGTGAAGCTTATCATCAGCATGCTCGAGATTATTGACAAGAGTTTTGGCGCGCCCGACTCAGCGGCAGAGGATTCATCTGCCGAAGTTCCATCACCGCTCGACAAGTCTACCTGCGCTCCCGACACCGATGCCGAGGCGGCACGTCGGCGACGCACTGCAGCACGTCGCCGCAAAGCAATGCTCATCGACAGTTTCAACTACTACATGGCTCACGGCAAATCGGTGGAAGAGGCCATGCTGATGGCCGTTGAAAGCTCTCGACGCGCAGTCGATAACAACTCGGCAGCCCCCGGACCCGTTGACATCAATGAATCGGATGAACACAGCCTTGAGAAAGACCTTGAACGCATACGCCTGCTTGCGCCGGCCACCCTTTCGGGCATGGTAGAAGCCATAATATCTGTTAAATTCACCGAGCAGCAGCGCATGGACGCAATGCCCTATCTCACGGCTTTCATCGACTTCGTGGATGATTTCTCGGCCGACAATATCCCATCTATCCACTCCTTCCTCAACTACTGGCACGACAACGAACGCGCTGTGTCAATCATCGGCGGCGAGAATGTTGATGCCGTTGCCATGATGACCGTACACAAGGCCAAGGGGCTCGAATGGCCCTGCGTGCACATTCCGTTCATGAACTGGCGTCTTGAGGGAGCAGCATCGCCCGGATGGTACGAAATGGACCGTTGCACCGAGATTCCCGCCGATATACGACCGCCGCTGATGTACATCACCCCCTCCGAGGCTTTTCTGGCCGAGGACAGCCCGTTTGCAGCGCAAATCAATGCCGAGCTCAGCGAACAGAAAAACGACAATCTCAACGTGGCCTACGTTGCATTCACGCGTGCCGGTCGTGAGCTAAACATCCACATGATGGATATAAAGAAAAGCAAACGTTTTTCAATGGCCGATGCCATGCGCCAATTGTTTGCCATGCCCTACGCCCTGCCTCAGTCTGATCTGTTCACCGACCTCTCGGCTTGCGTTGACGACGATGGCAACTACCGCTTCGGGTCGCCTACCACCCCGATACGCGAAAACGAAACTGAAACAATACCCGCACTGCCGTCGCCGGGCATGAGCATTTCATTCAATCCCCTCAACAAGCGTCTCACACGCCTGTCAGACCTCACCGCTCCCGACGATCATCCCGACGACCCCGATATAGGCAACAACGTCCGCAAGATTGAAACCACCGAGCTTACCGCAGATTCACCTGTAAACGTGGCAGCCCGCCACGGCATTATACTACACTCCATACTGTCGCAGATGGTCACACTCGACGATCTCGACCACGCCATTGCATACCACACGCGCGACTACAGCCACAGTGAACTTGCCGAATATCGCCGCGAGATAGAACGAGCATTCGAAATAGGCGGCGAGCAAGCACGCTCATGGTTTTCGGCTGACAACCTGCGAGTGCTCAACGAGCAGCCCGTTTTCAACGCCGTAGACGGCCTTAATAACCGTCTCGACCGCATTGTATGGACTCCCGATGGCCGCGTGATAGTGATAGACTACAAATTCACCACCACCGAAAAAGAAGAACACATAGCACAGGTGAGAGAATATATCAAAATGCTCAGCTCAGCCCTCGACCAACCCGTGTCAGGCTACCTGTGGTACCCCACCCTCGGCCACATAAGGCAGGTATAAAGTTTTGCAAAAAAAGCCAATGTCGGACAAGTCAGACAAGTCGGACAGGTCAGCCCCGTCCGACACGTCTGACTCGTCCGAATCGTCCGACCACAAAAAATTAAGCCCCGGCAGAATTTCTTCTGTCGGGGCTTGATAGGGGGCGGTTACCTACTCTCCCACTTTCGCAGT
>CAMTKF010000046.1 GCA_947072905.1 uncultured Bacteroidales bacterium | reverse complement strand
ACCCATGATTCTTTTTGTCGACAAAGATACAACTCTCTTTCGGAGTTCGTCAATACGCTATCGCGGATGGTTGTACGCGCATAGCATTCTTCATGCGTATGGGTGTAACCGACAGCACTCGCCTTTCAAAGTTTCTTGGCTTGTCGCTCAACACCATCTATACCTATAGAAACAGGCTGAAAAGCCGCGCCATAAACCGCGAAAATTTTGAGGACTCTATTATAAATATGCACTAAGTTCTTAGATAAAGTGTTATATTCTCAAACACATCCAATTATTATATATATTTGTTTTACAATACTTTATATAAAATAAGACTTTATTTTTATTTATATTAAGCCTTAATGCACTCGCATTCCGCACATTCATTTGCTAACTTTGCATCGTAAATAATTTTTAGGTCTAAGATTCAAGGTTATTATTTAGGATTATTCAGAAATAATTAATGGTTATATTATGCTTAATGTTAGTCCAGACAAAAAGCCAAGTTGTGAAGCTTGGCTTTTTTATTTTATATAAATTGCGGCTTAATCGTCGGTATCCTCAGAATGGTTATGCAGCAACGAGAGCAAAGCCACTCGGTCTTTTACCGTAATACCATACAGAGTAAAATCTATCAATCCGCGGGCTTTCATACTCTCAAGCTCGCTTCTCAGTGTAGTACGCGGCACACCGAATAGCCCTACCAGATCGCGCTGACGACATTCGAGTGTTATATCAAAGCTGCGTGGCTGCGTGAGCGCGCTTATCCAAAATGCAATACGCTCCTGCACATTGCCCGTCGACACAGCCAAAATGCCTTCCACGGCCTTCTGCGCATTCATCGACAGCAGGTTAAGATAGTTGAACAAAAAGACAGTATCGCTAAGCAAAATATTCACATAATCGGTCTTGGATATCAGCAAAATGCTCACCGTATCTACAGCAAATACATCGCAGGGATAGCTCGTTACCTTACCAAACAGGAATTCGGGCGAGATAACGTCCTGTGCGAGCAGCGACTGGCTCACCGAAAAACGTCCGTCGGGGTTTGAGATAGTCATGCGCACTGTACCCGAGATAATGAATGCTATATCATTGCACGGCTGGCCGGCCCTGAAAATCTCGGCACCGGGGGTGTACTTCAGAAAATGGAATTTGGCCGACCCGACGGTTTTGGCCATACAATCCCGGCTCACGCCCTTGAACAGAGGCAGGCCCATTAATATATCAAACATGCTTTCCATATTGCAATTGTCTTAAGTTCAAATCATTATACTTATGATCACAGTTCATAAGCCGAATTACCGGATTTTACAGCGATCCGGTAATTATCAAACGTTCACAAGCCTTGGTGGGTTCAGTAGTTTTACCCGTAAAATACACACTTGCCCGCAGAATACTCAGCGGGCAAGTGCAGGGACAGAATCAAATCATTTAATTTTCTTTTTACCGGGTTCCTTTCCTTCGTCGGCAAAACGTCCGGGATAACTCAGTTTGAGCCTCGGATGCGTATAAGCCCATATAATGAGCAATATACCGCCTACAACAAAAGGAATACTGAGCAGCTGACCCATATTGAGCATCATGTCCTGCTCGAAGGCCACCTGCGGATTCTTGATGAATTCAATAAGGAAACGGGGCAGGAAAATACCTATGAGGAACGTACCGAAAATCAGCCCCGGACGCTCACCGGCATTCTTGCGCCAGTACATCCACATAAGCAGGCCAAACAGCGCCAGATAACACAGCGCCTCATATATCTGCGTGGGATGCACAGCCTGACCCTCATACAAGGCATGCCACTCGCGCGAACGCACGAACATGAAGCCCCAGGGCAAATCTGTGGCATGACCGAATATTTCGGAATTCATCAGGTTGCCTATGCGTATCAGGCAACCTACAAGGGCTATAGCCACCACCAGCCGGTCGAATGTCCACAGCGGATTGCGCTTGGTGGTGAAAATGGAGAACATTATAACACCGATTATCACACCTATTGCGCCGCCGTGGCTGGCAAGACCGCCCTCCCATATAGCCAGAATTTTCATGGGATGCTGCGAATAATAGCTCCATTCATAGAATAATACGTGTCCAAGGCGTGCACCGATTATGGTACCGGCAGCCACCCACAGCAGCAATACTCCGAGCCAGCTCTCGGGCGCGCCCTCACGCTTGAACATACGCGACACTATGTTGAATCCTATCCAGAATCCTATCGCAAACATCATGCCATACCATCTTACCGTTACCGGCCATGTGAAGAAGGTAGGGTCAACATTCCATACTATATAATTAAGCATATCCATTATATTGATTATTCCTGTTGTTCTGACCGGGTGTCAGCCGTCTTTTTCGAAAAATACTCGCGGGTGGCTGCCCTTACACGACGGCTCAGCACCAGCACTGTTATCATTGTAGGTATGGCCATCAGTGCATAGAACAGGTCGCAAAGACCCACTGCTATGCCCAGAGGCACCACTGCAAATATCACAAGCGAGAGTATGAATGCATACACATACCACTTGGCTTTCTTTGAGCCAAACAGATATGATGCGCATGTAGAGCCGTAGAACGAATACGAGAACATGGACGACAGCGCGAAACACACCACTATGAACATCAGCAGATATTCACCATAGGGGATGCCGCGGCTGAAGGCAGTCATAGCTATCGAAAGCCCCTGCATGCCCTGCGTTTCGCTCACTTCGGGCACGCACAACAGTATTGCCACAGCCGTGAGAGTGCATACCAGTCCGGAGTCGATACCCGGTCCGAGCATTGCTATAAGACCTTCGCGCACCGGACGGTTGTTGCGCGATGCACCGTGCATTATAGAGGCCGTGCCTATGCCGGCATCATTCACCAGCGCGGCGCGGCGTGCGCCTATTATGGCTATACCGGCCAAAGCTCCCACTCCGGCCCTGAGGTTGAAGGCTTCAGAAAAAATGCGGCGGAACACCCCGGGCACGTCGCCGAAGTTCATAAGTATTATATACAGCACCATCAGGAAGTACACACCCACCATGAATGGCACCATCACCGATGCAACACGGGCTATGCGCTTGATACCGCCGAGAATCACCAGCGCCACTATCAGCGCCACGGTTATACCGAACAGCAGTTTGTACACATCGCCGTTCTCCATGCCTGTTAGCGAGCCTATGGAGCTGAGGAAACCGTTGGAAGCCAGCCCCTCGGGAGTAGAAAACGTTGTGACGAAAGCTTCGGTGAGCTGATTGGCATTCATTATACACAGAGTGCCGAACATACCTGCCACGGCAAAAAACCGCGCGAGCGGAGTCCATTTCGGTCCCAGACCTTTGGTTATGATGTGCATGGGGCCACCCTGCTGATTGCCTGCATCATCCTTTCCGCGATACATTACGGCCAGCACGCCCTCATGATACTTGGTAGCCATACCCACCAGTGCGCTTATCCACATCCAGAATATGGCTCCCGGGCCGCCCATCACCAGGGCAATGGCAACACCGGCTATGTTGCCCAAGCCTACAGTGGCAGCCACCACGCCGGCGAGCGCTTGTGCCGACGAAATCTGACCTGTACGGCTGTCGCTCTTGGTGCGCAGCTCCTTAAGAGCCTCGGGCAGACGCCGCAGCGACACCATGCCCGAACTCAGAAACAGGTAGAGCCCGCCACCGATCAGTAAAAAAAACAAAGGGTAGCCGCAAAGAAAATCGGCTACCTGCACAATATATTTGCCTATTGATTCAAGCATTTAGGGGGTTGTTTAGTTGATAACCGCAATAATCACCTCCGCACATCAGTGCGTAAGCACTATGTTGCTTTCCTGTGCCATCCGTCTGAGGTTTAGAATAGCGTATCGCATGCGTCCCAAAGCGGTATTGATACTCACGCCGGTAAGCTCGGCTATCTCCTTGAAACTGAGATTGCGGTAGTAGCGCATTACCAGCACCTGCATCTGCACGAAAGGCAGAGCCTTGATGAGCCTGCGCACGTCCTCCTTGATCTGGAGGTCTACCAGCTCGTCTTCTATTGTCGACCCGCTCAGCTCCTTGCGGTTGAGCACATCAAAGTCCTTATCGTCGGTAGAATAAGTACCTTCTACCGATTCGCGCCTGAAGTGGTCGATTACCAGATTACGAGCTATTCGGAACAGCCAGTTGGCAAACTTACCGTTGTCGGTATAATTGCCGCTTTGAATAGTCACAATAGCCTTGACAAATGTCTCCTGAAAGATATCCTCTGCCAGTTGGGCATTATTACAATGCTGGGTGATATAATTAAGAAGCTTCGACTGATGGCGTTGGAGCAACACATCAAAAGCCTCGGGATTGCCCTTAGCGTAGGATTGCACCAACTGGTCGTCGGTGAGCTTTGCTAATGTCTGCATTTATAGTCTTTGTTTTGATTTGGAGTAGAAGTAGTCTATAGGCAGCGTATATAAAAAAGTTTCAAAAGGTTAAATTCTGTTCTGTTTATCGGCTGAATAGCGACCGCAGGTCTGAAAGCGGCCGAAAAACCTTGCAAAGTTACCAAAAAAACAGCATATCAACAAGCAATCTCACCCGCTCTTACAATTTTTAACTATTTTCACACAATAAATCTGAAAAGAGTCTTATACAATACTACACATTTATTATGCAAAGTTAAAAATAGTGCATAATTCTGACTGATTTATCGATTATTTTCGTACCTTTGTGTCGGCATGCACTCCTGCAAGAGCTTGCCTAAAGAAAGAACAATCTATCATTTACAACCTTAATACTTTCATTACAATGGATATTTCACATATCGAACACATCGGCATCGCCGTTCCCAGCCTTGACGAGGCTATTCCCTTCTATGAAAACATGCTCGGCCTCAAGTGCTTCGCCATCGAAGAAGTTGCCGACCAGAAAGTACGCACAGCATTCTTCAAGGTAGGCCAGACCAAGCTCGAGCTCCTTGAAGGCACCGACGAAACCTCAGCCATCTCCAAGTTCATCGCCAACAACGGCGGTCGCGGCGGTGTGCAGCACATTGCATTCGCTATCGAAGACGGTGTGCAGAACGCCCTCGACGAAGTGCAGGAAAAAGGCTGCCGTGTAATCGACAAAGCTCCCCGCAAGGGCGCCGAAGGCCTCAATATCGCCTTCCTCCACCCCAAGTCTACCGTAGGCACTCTCATCGAGCTCTGCGAAGACCCCAACAAATAATCATCTGAATCATTTTCACACACATTACATTCCAACTAAATGAGCAGTCAACTCGAAAAAGTAAAAGAGCTCATCGAGCTTCGCAACGAAGCCCGTATCGGTGGCGGTCAGAAAGCTATCGACAAACAGCATGAGCGCGGTAAGTACACAGCCCGCGAACGTATCGCCCAGCTTCTCGACGAAGGTTCTTTCGAGGAACTCGATATGTTTGTGCGCCACCGTTGCCACAACTTCGGTCAAGAAAAGAAATCATTCCTGGGCGACGGCGTCGTTACAGGTTACGGTACAATCGACGGCCGCCTTGTATATGTATTCGCACAGGACTTCACAGTCTTTGCAGGCTCGCTTTCCGAAACCATGTCGCTCAAGATCTGCAAGATCATGGACATGGCCATGAAGATGGGCGCTCCCATCATCGGTCTTAACGACTCGGGTGGCGCACGTATCCAGGAAGGTATCAACGCTCTGGCCGGCTATGCCGAAATTTTCCAGCGCAACATCCTTGCCTCGGGTGTGGTACCCCAGATTTCAGCAATCCTCGGTCCCTGCGCCGGCGGTGCGGTTTATTCTCCCGCTCTCACCGACTTCACCATCATGGCCCGCGGCATCTCCTACATGTTCCTCACCGGCCCCAAGGTTGTGAAGACCGTTACCGGCGAAGACGTTACACAGGACCAGCTCGGCGGTGTAGACGTACACGCCTCAAAGAGCGGTGTGGCTCACTTCGCTGCCGAAGACGGTGAACACGCAATCAAGATCATCCGCAAGCTCTTCAGCTACATTCCTCAGAACAACCTCGAGGAAGCTCCCATCGTAGAGTGCACCGATCCCATCGACCGTCTCGAAGACTCACTCAACGAAATCATCCCCGACTCGCCCAATAAGCCCTACGACATGTACGAGGTAATCGGCGCCATCATCGACAACGGCGAATTCCTCGAAGTACAACGCGACTATGCCAAGAACCTCATCGTAGGTTTTGCCCGTATGAACGGCCAGAGCGTAGGTATCGTGGCCAACCAGCCCAAGTTCCTCGCCGGCGTGCTCGACTCAAACGCATCGCGCAAGGGCGCACGCTTCGTACGCTTCTGCGACGCATTCAACATTCCTCTGGTTACACTGGTTGACGTACCCGGCTTCCTGCCCGGCACAGGCCAGGAATACAACGGTGTCATCCTCCACGGTGCAAAGCTTCTCTACGCCTACGGCGAAGCCACAGTGCCCAAGGTGACAGTGACACTGCGCAAGAGCTACGGCGGTTCGCACATCGTGATGAGCTGCAAACAGCTCCGCGGCGACATGAACTACGCATGGCCCACAGCCGAAATCGCCGTTATGGGCGGTGCCGGTGCCGTTGAAGTACTCTATGCCAAGGAAGCCAAGGCAAGCGAAGACCCCAAAAAGTTCCTCACCGAAAAGGAAACCGAGTACAACAAGCTCTTCTGCAACCCCTACAACGCTGCACGCTACGGCTACATCGACGATGTAATCGAACCCCGCAACACACGCTTCCGCGTGATCCGCGCCCTGCAGCAGCTCGCCACCAAGAAGGTGACCAACCCCGCCAAGAAACACGGCAACATACCTCTGTAATCAACAGCCATCCAACTAAAAAAGTATTATGATTAAACGACTGTTTATGATGCTTGCCTTGGTGGTGGCTGCCGGCCTGGCACTGTCGGCCCAAAGCCGCGGTGCGCTGCGCATCAACGAAGTCATGGTGCAGAACACCGACCAGGGCTTTACCGACGAATACGGTAAGCACAGCGCCTGGATCGAGCTGTTCAACTCCAACTTCGGTCCCATCGAAATTTCGAGCATCTATCTCACCAACGACTCAACCCGCCCGAAGCTCTATCCCGTGCCCATGGGCGACGTCAACACAAAGATTCCCAAGCGCCAGCATGTGGTATTCTTTGCCGACGGCGAACCCAACAAAGGCACATTCCACACCAACTTCGAGCTTACCCCCGGCCAGGACAACTGGATCGGTATCTATGATGCCGACGGCCTTACCCTGATCGACGAAGTGGTAATACCCGCCTCTGTGCTACCCGGCCAGTCGTGGGCACGCACCGAAGACGGACAGGGCCAATGGGCTCTCCGCACCGGTGGCAACGATGACTACATCACCCCCTCGAGCGCCAACATCATCAAAGACACCAATCACAAGATTGAAGACTTTGCCGAGCGCGACGCCAACGGCTTCGGTATGACCGTCATGGCCATGTGCATCGTATTCTCTGCCCTGCTCGTACTGTGTCTGTCATTCTACGGCATAGGCAAGATCAACTCCATCATCTCGCGCCGCAACAAGGCTGTAGCCCACGGCAACGAGGCTCCCGAGCTCGCCGAAATCCGTCAGACCCAACACGATACCGGTGAAGAAATCGCCGCCATCGCCATGGCTCTGCGCGACCACCTCGAAGCTCACGATGCCGAGTCTACAATCCTTACCCTCAAGAAAATTCGCCGCGCTTATTCACCCTGGTCGTCAAAGATCTACGGTCTGCGTGAATTGCCTCACCGCTAATTTCGTCCGGAATAATCACTCTTAAAATCATGAAAGAATACAAATATAAAATCAACGGTAACAACTACACAGTAGCCATAGGCGATATCGAAGACAATATCGCTCAGGTAGAAGTTAACGGTGTTGCTTACCGCGTAGAACTCGAAGCTACCAAAGCCGCTCCCGTCAAGATAGCCGCTCCCCGCCCTGCTGCCGCTCCCCGCACCGCAACCGGCGAGAAAATCACTTCAAAACCCGCAGCCGCTCCCACCGCCGGTGGCACAGCCGTCAAGGCTCCCCTGCCCGGCGTGGTGCTCTCGATCCCCGTCAAGGTGGGCGATGCCGTGAAGGCTGCCGACACAGTTGTGGTTCTCGAAGCCATGAAGATGGAAAACGCCATCCATGCCGGCGTAGACGGCACTGTCAAGGAAATTGTAGTGGCCGCAGGCGACTCTGTTCTTGAAGGAAATCCTCTCATTGTAATCGCTTAATGTACGATACAATATGGATTTCGGCGATTTCCTCCTTAAAAACCTGCGTCAGTTCTGGGAACTGACCGGTTTTGCCAATGCCGAATGGGGCAACATCATCATGCTGTTGGTGGGTCTGTTCTTCATTTGGCTTGCTATCAAGAAAAACTTCGAGCCCATGCTGCTCGTGCCCATCGGTTTCGGTATTCTGATCGGTAACATTCCCTTCAACACCGAGGCCGGCCTCGAAATAGGTATCTATGAAGAGGGCTCCGTGCTCAATATCCTCTACAACGGTGTGTCGGCCGGATGGTATCCCCCGCTCATCTTCCTCGGAATCGGCGCCATGACCGACTTCTCGGCCCTGATTGCCAATCCCAAGCTCATGCTCATCGGTGCAGCCGCCCAGTTCGGTATCTTCGGTGCCTATATGGTAGCTCTTGCCATAGGCTTCGCACCCGACCAGGCCGGTGCCATCGCCATCATCGGCGGCGCCGACGGCCCCACTGCCATCTTCCTGTCGTCAAAGCTCGCTCCCAACCTCATGGGTGCCATCGCCGTGTCGGCATACTCTTACATGGCTCTGGTACCCGTGATACAGCCCCCGCTGATGCGCCTGTTCACCACCAAGAAAGAACGTCTGATAAAGATGAAACCCGCCCGCGCCGTGCGCCAGAACGAGAAAATCATCTTCCCCATCGTGGGTATGCTTCTCACCTGCTTCGTGGTTCCCTCGGGTATTCCTCTGCTGGGTATGCTCTTCTTCGGCAACCTGCTGCGCGAATGCGGTGTAACAACCCGTCTGGCCAAGACAGCCTCAAACGCTCTTACCGACATCGTTACAATACTGCTCGGCATGACTGTAGGTGCATCTACACAGGCTTCACAGTTCCTCACACCGTCAACCATCTTCATCTTCTTCCTCGGTTTCATGGCCTTCATCATCGCATCTTCAAGCGGTGTGCTGTTTGTGAAACTCTTCAACCTCGTGTTGCCCAAGGATAAGAAGATCAATCCCCTCATCGGCAACGCCGGCGTATCGGCCGTGCCCATGAGCGCACGTATCTCCAACAACATCGGTCTCGAATACGACCCGTCAAACTATCTGCTCATGCACGCCATGGGTCCGAATGTTGCCGGCGTAATCGGCTCGGCCGTTGCTGCAGGTGTACTGCTCGGATTCCTTGCTTGATAATCCCTTTGATATATCGCCCTTCGATTTCGCACCGAAGGGCGATTTTTTTTGACAGTGTGTTGCACTTTTCATGTGAACATTATTCAAGCGCGGATGTTAGTATTTTAGAGCTTGTGAACAGCAGGCTATAAACCATCACATAATGCTAAACTAATATCATACCGTCATGATTACCAAAGAAGTCATCCAGACACTTTACAAGAAATATCCCCGTCGAGCCAAAAGCGAAGACTGCCTTGATATTGCCCTTCTGTTCGACTCAGTTGGTACTCTCCACAACATTAATGTAGATATCGAATCAGGAAAGATTATCATCGGCTCACTTGACGAACGCTCCATCTTCAGGTCCATACCCCTGTCGCATGTTCATGCCATTGTGCCCTTTGAAGAATGGACCGCCATAGTGCTGCATTCGTCGATTGTATTTCTGAATAAACTGAACACAAAGGTTTCAGTTCACATCAAGCCCATGAATCCCTCAATCACCGACAAGATTAAAGGTATCTTCAAAAAAGAGTGACAATATACTTAATTGCACAATATAAAAGGCTACACCTCTGTGATTAGTGAGATGTAGCCTGATTTTTTACCCCTGCCCCTGCGACCGTGGCCTTTGCCCGCTCACCGCAGGGTTTACATTTATCAAACGTCGGTAAGTACAGCCGTCGGCAGTAGACCCGAACAGCTGCTACTGCTCAACGGTAATGAATACTATAATCACTATGATTTTTTCTAAATATTATTTAGTTCATATATTAGAAATAATTACTATATTTGTATTGTACCTAAATCGAAATCAACATGGCCAAGCTAATTGTAAAAGACACAACAATCAGAACTCTCTCAAAAGATGGAATTGATTACATTTGCATAACCGATATTGCCCGGCAGAAGAATCCTGTCGAGCCCAAGGATGTTGTAAAGAATTGGATGCGTGTCAAGAACACGCTGGAATATCTTGGTCTATGGGAGCGGCTGAATAATCCCAATTTTAATGGGGTCGAATTCGACCCCATTTTAAGAGAGGCTGGCTCAAACTCGTTTACAATGAGTCCAAGTCGATGGGTGGAACTTACAGGCGCCGTTGGCATTGTAAATAAATTAGGCCGAGATGGAGGAACTTATGCACAACGCGATATTGCGTTTAAATTCGCCGGTTGGGTTTATGTCGAATTTGAATTGTACCTCGTAAAGGAATTCCAACGCCTTAAAGAGGAAGAACAAAAGCTGATAGGATGGTCTGTTAAGAGAGAACTTGCCAAGATTAATTATCGCATTCACACTGATGCCATAAAGGAAAACCTTGTGCCGCCGGAAATAACCAAAGCTCAGGCAAGCATAATCTATGCAAACGAGGCAGATGTCCTCAATATGGCCATGTTTGGCATGAGTGCAAAACAGTGGCGTGAGTCCAATCCGTCACTGTTAGGAAATATTCGCGATCACGCCTCTATGAACGCCTTGATATGCCTATCAAATATGGAGTCAATAAATGCAATACTAATTCAAGAAGGAATGCCGCAAGGAGAACGGCTCATAAAACTCAATAAGATTGCAATTCATCAAATGCAGGTGTTAGAAAGTAATGAAAATGGCCGTAAACTACTGAAGTAATTATCAGTAGAACACTATCACCTGCCGCAGTTCAACGTGTCGTGGCTGAGAACTCCTTGAAAATACAGGCTTTCGGCAGCCGATATAGTGTCTGAGGCGAAATTCATAAATTCATGCAGGTAATAAATGCGGGCGGCCCTTTTGGAGCCGCCCGCATTGTATAGATCAGAGTATTGATTAGTCGTTATAGATTTCCACAGCTTCCACGTCTTCGGGTTCGCGGTTGAAGTCGTCGGCTGAGCCAACTACAAGCTGCTGGTATTCGCGCAGACCGGTACCGGCGGGGATGAGGTGACCGCAGATAACGTTCTCCTTCATACCTTCGAGTGTATCCGACTTGCCCTGGATGGCGGCTTCGTTGAGCACCTTGGTGGTTTCCTGGAACGATGCAGCCGACATGAAGCTCGATGTCTGGAGGGCGGCACGGGTGATACCCTGCAGAATCTGCTCAGAGGTAGCGGGCACGGCGTCGCGCACTGTTACGATGCGCAGGTCGCGGCGCTTGAGGGCTGAGTTCTCATCACGCAGCACACGGGCGGTGATGATCTGACCGGGCTTGAGGTTTTCTGAGTCACCGGCGTCGGTAACTACCTTCTTGCCCCAGATGCGGTCGTTTTCTTCAGCAAAGTTGCGCTTGTCTACCACCTGCTGCTCCAGGAAGCATGTGTCGCCCGGATCGAGGATGGTAACCTTGCGCATCATCTGACGCACGATTACTTCAAAGTGCTTGTCGTTGATCTTCACACCCTGCATGCGGTACACATCCTGTACCTCGTTCACGATATACTCCTGAACGGCTGTCGGACCCATGATGTTGAGGATGTCGGCGGGAGTGATGGCACCGTCTGAGAGGGGAGTGCCGGCACGTACCACGTCGTTTTCCTGCACCAGAATCTGTTTTGACAGGGGTACAAGGTACTTCTTGACTTCGCCAAGCTTAGAGGTAACGGTAATCTCGCGGTTACCGCGCTTAACTTTACCGAAGTGAACTTCACCGTCGATTTCAGATACGATGGCGGGGTTAGAGGGGTTGCGGGCTTCGAAGAGCTCGGTAACTCGGGGAAGACCACCCGTGATATCACCGGCACCACCGGTTGCACGCGGTATCTTGACAAGTGTATCACCGGTCTTGACATCGGCGTTGTTGTCGAAGATAAGGTGGGCACCCACAGGCAGAGCGTAGGTGATGAGCACCTGGCCGTTGGCATCCACAATCTGTACTTCGGGCACCTTGGCACGGTCGCGCGATTCAATGATCACCTTGTCTTCAAGACCCGACTGTTCGTCGATATCCACGCGGTAGTTGATACCTTCGATAAGGTTGTTGTAGTTGATGCGACCGCTCTGTTCGGTAACGATTACGGCGTTGAAGGGGTCCCATTCGCAGATCACGTCGCCCACCTTAACGGTGTCTCCGTTGTCGAAGAAGAGTTTCGAACCGTAGGGGATGTTGGCGTTGGTGAGCATCATGCCGGTCTTGGGATCGAGAATGCGCATTTCGGCAAGACGACCGATTACCACCTGAACGGGCTTGCCGTTGGGGCCTGTGGCGTCTGTTGTCACGGTGCGGAGTTCTTCGATTTCGAGGTTACCTTCGTAGCGGCTCTTCACGCTCGAGATAGCTGCAACGTTAGATGCAACACCACCGACGTGGAATGTACGCAGGGTAAGCTGAGTACCGGGTTCACCGATTGACTGGGCAGCGATAACACCCACAGCCTCGCCCTTCTGTACCAGGCGGCTCTTTGAGAGGTCGCGGCCGTAGCACTTGGCGCAAACACCCTTCTTGCTTTCGCAGGTGAGCACCGAGCGTATTTCAACCGATTCGATGGGAGATTCGTTGATGCGGTCGGCGGCTTCGTCGTTGATTTCTTCACCGGCAGCAACGATGATCTCGCCTGTGCGGGGATCTATGATATCGTGAACAGATACGCGACCGAGGATACGTTCGCCCAGCGAGGCAACCACTTCGTCGTTGTTCTTGATTTCACGGCATACCAGACCACGCAGTGTGCCACAGTCTTCTTCGTTGATGATAACGTCGTGTGCAACGTCTACCAGACGACGGGTAAGATAACCGGCGTCGGCAGTCTTAAGCGCGGTATCGGCAAGACCCTTACGGGCACCGTGGGTAGAGATGAAGTACTCGAGCACCGAGAGGCCTTCCTTAAAGTTGGCAAGAATCGGGTTTTCGATGATCTGACCGCCTTCGGCACCGGCCTTCTGAGGTTTAGCCATAAGACCACGCATACCTGCGAGCTGACGGATCTGGTCTTTAGAACCACGGGCACCCGAGTCAAGCATCATGTATACGGCGTTGAAGCCCTGGTTGGCCTCGGCCATCTGCTTCATCAGGATTTCGGTGAGCTTGCTGTTTACGTGTGTCCAGATATCAATGATCTGGTTGTAGCGTTCGGTGTTGGTGATGAAACCCATTGCATAGTTG
Source organism: uncultured Bacteroidales bacterium (assembly GCA_947072905.1). Lineage (GTDB taxonomy): Bacteria > Bacteroidota > Bacteroidia > Bacteroidales > Muribaculaceae > CAG-873. The sequence goes on along the minus strand of CAMTKF010000046.1, from coordinate 10,678 downwards.
TCGGCAACTTCCTGCACCTGACGGTAACCTTCGGCTACGATGCCTTCTTTCTCGGCGGGGATGATAACATCACCGAGGTTGAACGAAAGGCCGCCTTCGAAGGCCATGCGGTAACCCAGGTTCTTGATGTCATCGAGGAACTGGGCCGAACGGGGAATACCACACGACTTGATTACGCGCGAGATGATGTTGCGCAGGCTCTTCTTTGAGAGGATGGTATTCACATAACCGATTTCCTTGGGCACGAACTGGTTGACGAGTACACGTCCTACCGAAGTATTTTCAACGATGTGGCGGATGGGGTTGCCGTCCTTGTCTACGTCGTCTACCATCACCGATACGGGGGCATGGAGTGTTACCTTGCCTTCGTTGTAGGCAATCTGTGCTTCTTCGGGACCATAGAATACGGTGCCTTCACCCTTGTCGCCCTTGCGGAGCTTGGTGATGTAGTACAGACCGAGTACCATATCCTGCGAGGGCACGGTGATAGGTGCGCCGTTGGCAGGGTTGAGAATATTGTGCGAGCCGAGCATCAGCAGCTGTGCTTCGAGCACGGCTTCGTTGCCCAGGGGAAGGTGTACGGCCATCTGGTCACCGTCGAAGTCGGCGTTGAACGCAGTACATGCCAGCGGGTGGAGCTGGATTGCCTTACCTTCGATCATCTTGGGCTGGAATGCCTGGATACCCAGACGGTGAAGTGTCGGCGCACGGTTGAGCAGCACGGGGTGTCCCTTCATCACATTTTCGAGGATGTCCCATACCACGGGTTCCTTGCGATCTACAATCTTCTTGGCGCTCTTCACGGTCTTTACAATGCCGCGTTCGATAAGCTTGCGGATAACGAAGGGCTTGTAGAGTTCGGCGGCCATGTATTTGGGAATACCGCATTCGTGCATCTTAAGTTCGGGACCTACGACGATAACCGAACGTGCTGAGTAGTCGACACGCTTACCGAGGAGGTTCTGACGGAAACGACCCTGCTTACCCTTGAGCGAGTCAGAGAGCGACTTAAGGGGACGGTTGGCCTCAGACTTAACGGCCGACGACTTGCGTGAGTTGTCGAGCAGCGAGTCTACGGCTTCCTGAAGCATACGCTTCTCGTTGCGCAGAATCACATCGGGCGCCTTGATTTCGATAAGACGTTTCAGACGGTTGTTACGGATGATCACACGACGGTAGAGGTCGTTGAGGTCGGAAGTTGCGAAACGTCCGCCATCGAGGGGAACGAGAGGACGGAGTTCAGGCGGAATAACGGGCACAGCCTCAAGAATCATCCATTCGGGCTTGTTGCGGTGGCGCGAAGCACGGAATGATTCCACAACCTGCAGGCGCTTCAGAGCCTCGGTTTTGCGCTGCTGCGAGCCGTCGGTATCGGCCTGGTGACGCAGCTGGTATGAGAGTTCGTCAAGCTTGAGGTCCTTGAGGAGGTCGTAGATAGCCTCGGCACCCATCTTGGCCACAAACTTGTCGGGATTGTCGTTTTCGAGCAACTGATTGCCGGCGGGAAGCTTTTCGAGGATGTCGAAGTATTCTTCTTCGCTGAGCAGCTGCATCTTTTCTACATCAAACTCGGCTGCTGCACCGGGATTGATGACTATATAGCGTTCGTAATAAATTACAGAGTCGAGCTTCTTTGAGGGAAGTCCGAGAAGATAACCGATTTTGTTGGGGAGTGAACGGAAATACCAGATGTGGGCCACGGGCACCACGAGCTTGATATGACCCATGCGTTCGCGACGCACCTTCTTTTCAGTAACCTCAACACCGCAACGGTCGCAGACAATGCCCTTGTAGCGGATGCGCTTATACTTTCCGCAGTGGCATTCGTAGTCCTTTACAGGGCCGAAAATGCGTTCGCAGAAAAGTCCGTCGCGCTCGGGCTTGTATGTGCGGTAGTTGATTGTCTCCGGTTTGAGAACCTCGCCGCTCGACTTTTCCAGGATTTCTTCAGGCGAAGCAAGGCCGATTGTTATCTTGGAAAAGGCGTTTTTTGGTTTATTATCTTTTCTAAAAGCCATATTTAGGTTTAGAGTTTGAGTTTTATTAATCAGTAGAGTTGAGAGAACGGCCATAGGGGACTGTTCCCCTATGGACCGGTATGCGGATTAGTTTTCGAGGTTTATACTCAAGCCGAGACCACGAAGCTCGTGCAGGAGCACGTTGAGCGACTCGGGGATACCCGGAGTGGGCATTGAATCGCCCTTGACGATGGCTTCGTATGCCTTAGAGCGGCCGTTGACATCATCACTCTTGATGGTGAGGATTTCCTGAAGGATGTGCGATGCGCCGAATGCTTCGAGCGCCCACACTTCCATTTCACCGAAACGCTGTCCACCAAATTGGGCTTTACCACCGAGGGGCTGCTGGGTGATGAGTGAGTACGGACCGATTGAACGGGCGTGCATCTTGTCTTCAACCATGTGGCCGAGTTTGAGCATGTAGATCACACCTACGGTAGCAGGCTGGTCGAAACGCTCGCCGGTGCCGCCGTCGTAGAGGTAGGTCTTACCGTAGCGGGGAAGTCCGGCCTTGTCGGTCCATTCGTTGAGGTCGTCCATGCTGGCACCGTCAAAGATGGGAGTTGCAAACTTCACACCAAGCTCGCGGCCTGCCCAACCAAGCACAGTTTCGAAAATCTGGCCGAGGTTCATACGCGAAGGCACACCCAGGGGGTTAAGGCAGATGTCTACCGGAGTACCGTCGGCAAGGAAGGGCATGTCTTCCTGGCGCACGATGCGCGATACGATACCCTTGTTACCGTGGCGGCCGGCCATCTTATCGCCCACACCTATCTTACGCTTCTTGGCAATGTAAACCTTGGCGATCTGCATGATGCCCGAGGGCAGCTCGTCGCCTATCGAGATATCAAACTTCTTGCGGCGGAGTTCGGCATCTAGTTCCTTTGACTTGCGCAGATAGTTTACGATAGTCTTGCGGATGAGGTCGTTGGTATGGTCGTCGCTTGTCCACTTCGACAGGTTCACGGTGTCGTATTCGATACCGCGGAATACGTCGGAGGTGAAGCGGGTGCCCTTGGGGATGATTTCAGAGCCGAGGAAGTCTTTCACACCCATCGAGGTCTTGCCTGCGGTGAGGGTCATGAGCTTGCCAACGAGCACTTCGAGCAGTGCGTTGAGCTTTTCTTCGTACTCTTCGTCGAGCTTGGGCAGCAGTGCGTTTGAAGCCTTGGTCTTTTTCTTCTTGGCGGCACGCGAGAAGAGGTTGGTGCCGATTACCACACCCTTGAGCGATGGTGAAGCCTTGAGTGAAGCGTCCTTTACGTCGCCGGCCTTGTCGCCGAAGATGGCGCGGAGCAGCTTTTCTTCGGGAGTGGGATCTGATTCACCCTTAGGTGTGATCTTACCGATCATGATGTCGCCGGGAGCTACGTGGGCACCGATACGGATGATACCGCGTTCGTCGAGGTCCTTGGTGGCATCCTCGCTCACGTTGGGTATATCCGAGGTGAGTTCTTCAAGACCGCGCTTGGTCTCGCGCACTTCCAGCGAGTATTCGTCAACGTGTACTGATGTGAGGATGTCGTCGCGTACAACACGCTCGTTGAGCACGATAGCATCTTCGTAGTTGTAACCCTTCCAGGGCATGAATGCCACCTTGAGGTTGCGTCCAAGGGCGAGTTCACCGTTTTCGGTTGCATAACCTTCGGTAAGGATGTCGCCTTTCTGCACACGCTGTCCGGCGTTGCAGATGGGACGGAGGTCGATGGTCATGCTCTGGTTGGTCTTGCGCCACTTGGGTATGTTATATGTCTTTACAGAGTCTTCAAATGCTACAAACTCCTCGTCTTCGGTGCGGTCGTAGCGGATGCGGATAGTCTTGGCATCTACAAATTCAATCACACCGGGGCCTTCGGCCATGATCTGGGTACGCGAGTCGCGTGCCAGCTGGGCTTCGATACCTGTACCTACGATGGGGGCTTCGTTGCGCATCAGGGGCACTGCCTGGCGCATCATGTTCGATCCCATGAGTGCGCGGTTAGCATCGTCGTGTTCAAGGAAGGGAATGAGCGATGCGGCGATTGATGCGATCTGCTGCGGTGCCACGTCCATGAGCTCTACCTCTGAGGGAGCTACTACGGGGAAGTCGGCATCGAGGCGGGCCTTGACACGGTCGTTGATGAAGTCGCCTTCGTCGGTAAGGGGTGCGTTACCCTGTGCAATCACCTTGCCTTCTTCGAGCTCGGCTGTGAGGTATACCACCTCGTCGTTGTTGAGGTTTACCTTAGAGTCCTCAACCTTGCGGTAGGGAGTCTCGATAAAGCCGAGGCCGTTGATCTTGGCGTATACGCAGAGCGATGAAATAAGACCGATGTTGGGGCCTTCAGGAGTTTCGATAGGACACAGACGACCGTAGTGGGTGTAGTGTACGTCTCGCACCTCGAAGCCTGCACGCTCACGCGACAGACCACCGGGACCGAGGGCACTCATACGGCGCTTGTGTGTGATTTCGGCAAGCGGATTGGTCTGGTCCATGAACTGGCTCAGTGCGCTGGTGCCGAAGAATGTATTGATAACGCTCGAGATTGTCTTGGCGTTGATGAGGTCGATGGGGGTGAATACCTCAGAGTCGCGCACGTTCATACGTTCGCGGATGGTACGCGACATACGTGCAAGACCTACGCCGAACTGGTTGTAGAGCTGCTCGCCCACTGTGCGCACACGACGGTTGCTCAGGTGGTCGATATCGTCTACATCGGCCTTCGAGTTGATAAGCTCGATGAGGTATTTGATAATGCTGATGATGTCCTCGCGTGTGAGCACCTTCACATCAATCGAAGTGTCGAGGTCGAGCTTCTTGTTGATGCGGTAGCGGCCTACTTCGCCGAGGTCATAACGCTTGTCTGAGAAGAAGAGGTTCTGGATAACTTCGCGAGCCGATGCATCATCGGGAGCTTCGGCGTTGCGCAGCTGGCGGTAGATGAACTGCACAGCTTCCTTCTCAGAGTTGGTGGGGTCTTTCTGCAGAGTGTTGAAGATAATCGAATAGTCAGAAGTATTCACATCCTCCTTATGGAGCAGGATGCTCTGTACGCCTGATTCAAGAATCTTTTCGATATGATCTTCGGTCAGGACAACCTCACGGTCGATCACAACGTCGTTGCGCTCGATAGAAACCACTTCACCGGTGTCCGAGTCAACGAAGTCTTCCACCCAGCTCTTGAGCACACGGGCGGCGAGCTTGCGGCCTATGGCGTTCTTGAGGTTAGTCTTGTTTACTTTAACGTCTTCGGCGAGTCCGAAGATTTCGATGATGTCCTTATCGCTTTCAAGGCCGATTGCACGCAACAGAGTGGTAACGGGCAATTTCTTCTTACGGTCGATGTAAGCGTACATCACGTTGTTGATGTCCGTTGCGAATTCAATCCACGAACCGCGGAACGGGATGATACGGGCAGAGTAAAGTTTGGTACCGTTGGCGTGGGTAGACTGTCCGAAGAAAACACCGGGCGAACGGTGAAGCTGCGAAACCACTACACGCTCAGCACCATTGATTACGAAAGTTCCCTTCTCGGTCATGTAAGGAATGGGGCCGAGATAAACGTCCTGAATTTCAGTAGCGAAGTCTTCGTGGTCAGGATCGGTACAGTAAAGCTTAAGCTTAGCCTTGAGTGGGACCGAATAGGTGAGGCCGCGTTCCAGACATTCGTCGATGGTGTAGCGCGGGGGGTCGATGTAATAGTCGAGGAACTCCAGCACGAAGTTGTTGCGGGTGTCGGCTATAGGAAAGTTTTCGGCAAAGACCTTGAAAAGTCCTTCGTTGTTGCGTTTTTCCGGTGGAGTGTCGAGCTGCAGAAAGTCTTTGAACGACTTGAGCTGCACTTCAAGGAAGTCAGGGTAAGGAAGCGGATTCTTTACCGTTGCAAAATTAATGCGTTGGTTATCTGATGAAACTGACATCTATGAAATTGAGGTTAGAAGAGTGTAAGTAGGGAACTTAATTATTTTTGTGTCGGAATGAAAGAGTCTCAGCAAAAACCGTGCCAAAGGCTAATATTACGACACAAACGGGTTAAGAATACTCCGTGAGGAGTTTTCTTAACCCAGTGTCCTGATTATCAGGTGTATTATTTAAGTTCGACTTCAGCGCCGACTTCTTCGAGTTCCTTCTTGAGGTTCTCGGCTTCTTCCTTAGTAGCGCCTTCCTTAACTACGCTGGGAACGTTGTCAACCATTTCCTTAGCTTCCTTGAGGCCGAGGTTAGCTACGTCCTTAACTTTCTTAACTACCTGAAGCTTGTTAGCACCAGCTGACTTAAGAACTACATCGAAAGAGGTCTTTTCTTCAGCTGCGGCAGCGCCTGCAGCGGGACCGGCGGCAACAGCTACAGCTGCAGCGGCGGGTTCAATGCCGTATTCGTCCTTGAGGATCTGAGCGAGTTCGGTAACTTCCTTAACGGTGAGGTTAACAAGTTGTTCAGCAAAAGCTTTTAAATCTGCCATTGTTTTATATTTTTATTTGTTATTGTTACAGTGTTGAATAATGAGGAGCAGAGGTGAGGATATTTATGCTTCTTTGTTTGAGAGGGTTTCGAGGATGCCGTGGAGCTTTGTACCACCCGATGTAAGAGCAGATACAACGTTCTTGGCGGGCGACTGCAGAAGTGCGATAACGTCGGCGATAAGTTCGTTCTTGCTCTTGATAGATGCAAGGGCATCGAGCTGGTCTGCGCCTACATATACGGTTTCTTCTACGTATGCAGCCTTAAGGAGGGGCAGGGTGTCACCTTTCTTAACGAAATCCTTGAGCAGCTTGGCGGGTGCGTTACCGACGTTGGTGCACATCAGTGATGTTGATTCCTTCAGTGCGGGATAGAGTTCGGAATAGTCACCATCGAGCTGTTCGAGAGCCTTGTGAAGCAGGGTGTTCTTAACAACTACGAGCTTGATGTCGGCGTTGAAGCACGCACGGCGGAGCTCGCTTGTCTTTTCGGCGTCAAGTCCGGCGGTTTCCACGAGGTAGAAGCCGTTGTATGACTTGAGTGTATCGACGATATGTTCGATAACTAAAGCTTTATCTTCCTTTTTCATGTTGCGTTCGGTTTAAAGATTTAAGCATCCACTGATTTAGCGTCAACCTTGATGCCCGGGCTCATGGTGCTTGAAAGATAAATGCTCTTGATATATGTACCTTTGGCAGTAGCGGGCTTGAGCTTGATCAGAGTGTTGATAAACTCGCGAGCGTTTTCGACCATCTGCTGGGGAGCGAAAGATACCTTACCGATAGAGGTGTGAACGATACCGTTCTTGTCTACCTTGAAGTCAATCTTACCTTTCTTCACTTCTTCAACAGCCTTGGCCACGTCCATGGTCACTGTGCCGCTCTTGGGGTTAGGCATCAGGCCGCGGGGACCGAGAATACGACCCAGGGCACCGATTTTACCCATGATAGCGGGCTGAGTGATGATAACGTCAACGTCAGTCCAACCGCCTTTGATTTTATTGATATATTCGTCAAGACCTACATAATCTGCGCCGGCAGCCTTGGCAGCAGCCTCAGCATCGGGTGAGCAGAGTACGAGGACACGAACAGTCTTGCCTGTACCGTGGGGAAGTGTTACAACACCACGCACCATCTGGTTAGCCTTACGGGGATCTACACCGAGACGAACATCAATGTCGAAAGAAGCATCAAACTTGGCATAGTTTGTTTCCTTTACCTTTTCACATGCTTCTAACAAGGTGTACGATTTCCCGGCTTCAATCTTTGCAAGGGCAAGCTTCTGGTTTTTAGTCAGTTTACTCATTTTTCAATTGAAGTTAAAAAGTTATTTACCGGGGAAAGCACCTTTAACGGTGATACCCATACTTCTGGCTGTACCGGCTACCATACGCATAGCAGACTCAACAGTGAAGCAATTCAAATCAGGCATCTTGTCTGTTGCAATTGCCTGCACTTGTTCCCAGGTGATTTCAGCAACCTTTGTACGGTTGGGCTCCTTGGAACCCGACTTCAGGTGAGCTGCTTCCTTGAGCTGGATAGCTACAGGAGGAGTCTTCACTACGAAGTCGAATGACTTGTCGGTATAATAGGTGATTACTACAGGGAGAATCTTACCGGCTTTGTCTTGTGTGCGGGCATTGAATTGCTTGCAAAATTCCATGATGTTGATACCCTTTGAACCCAGTGCGGGGCCTACAGGAGGCGAGGGGTTTGCAGCTCCACCTTTAATCTGCAATTTGATTTGTCCAGCAATTTCTTTAGCCATTGTAAAAACTAATTAAAAATTAATTACGGGCGCGTAAATGTCTCTTTTGTGAGCGTAACCTTCACTGCGGATTATTCACGCTCTACTTGCGAATTATCCAATTCCAAAGGATTTGGACGACCGAAAATCTTCACCATCACCACGAGCTTCTTCTTTTCTCTGTCTACCTTTTCGATAGTACCGGTAAAGCCGTTGAAGGGTCCTTCGTTCACCTTGACGGTCTCTCCCACGATGTAATCGTTGATTTCATCGCCTTGAGGATCGGCAAGTTCATCGGCTGCTCCAAGCATGCGCATAACTTCTGCCTGACGCAAACGTTCGGGCTGACTGCCCTTGTCGCGGCCACGCAGAAAGTCAATCACATTTGTAGTGTTGGAAAGCAGATGAATTACCTCGGGACGCAGGTCGGCTTCGATGAATACGTATCCGCCGTAGAGATTGCGTTCTTTCACAATCTTCTTACCGTTGCGTACGGTCATCACCTTCTCGGTGGGAATCAATACTTGAAACAAATAGTTGCCGAGGTCGGTGTTCTTGATTTGTGCGTCAAGAATTTCCTTTACCTTAGCTTCTTTACCGGAAATGGCACGTAATACGTACCAACCTCTTTTATCTTCAGACATTGATTTTTCCACTTTCTTACCGTGTTTAGAGATAATTAAAAGCTGTAAATGAAGTGCATCAAGTGGTCTACCACCTGGTCCATGATGAGTATTATCAGTGCGATAATGGCGGAAGCAATCATCACGAGAAGGGCAGATTTCACTACCTGCTTCTGGGTGGGCCAAGAGGTCTTGTAACGAAGTTCGTCGTAAGCCTCCTCTATATTCGTAAGTAGTTGGAGTTTCTTCATTTTTTTAAAATTAGCACGGGAAGAGAGGCTCGAACTCCCGACACCTGGTTTTGGAGACCAGTGCTCTACCGACTGAGCTATTCCCGTGTATTTTAAAAGCCGGCCTTCACACCGGAGCATTCCGGCCGGCTTTTTGATATGTTATACTTTGTAAGTATTAGTCGAGGATTTCGGTGATCTGACCTGAACCTACTGTGCGGCCACCTTCACGGATAGCGAAGCGGAGACCCTTGTCGCAAGCTACGGGGTTGATGAGTTTCACCTTGATTTCAACGTGGTCACCGGGCATTACCATTTCTACGCCTTCGGGAAGTGTGATTTCACCGGTTACGTCAAGTGTACGGATGTAGAACTGGGGACGGTAGTGGTTGTGGAACGGAGTGTGACGACCACCTTCTTCTTTCTTCAGGATGTAGACAGAAGCCTTGAATTCATCGTGGGGCTTAACAACACCGGGATGGCAGATTACCATACCACGACGGATGTCCTTCTTGTCGATACCACGGAGGAGAAGACCTACGTTATCACCGGCTTCACCCTGATCGAGGAGCTTGCGGAACATTTCAACACCGGTAACAACCGACTTCATGTCTGCGCCGAGACCCATGATCTGAACTTCGTCACCAACCTTTACGATACCAGTTTCGATACGACCGGTAGCAACTGTACCACGACCTGTGATCGAGAATACGTCTTCAACGGGCATAAGGAAGGGTTTATCAACATCGCGGGGAGGCAGGGGAATCCAGTTGTCAACAGCTTCCATGAGTTCCATAACCTTAGCTTCCCATTCGGGTTCGCCGTTGAGGGCGCCGAGAGCTGAGCCACGGATGATGGGAGTGTTGTCGCCATCGTATTCGTAAGCGTCGAGAAGTTCGCGCATTTCCATTTCAACGAGTTCGAGCATTTCTTCGTCGTCTACCATGTCGCACTTGTTCAGGAATACAACGATACGGGGCACGTTCACCTGACGGGCGAGAAGGATATGCTCGCGGGTCTGGGGCATGGGACCGTCAGTTGCAGCAACTACGATGATAGCACCGTCCATCTGAGCAGCACCGGTTACCATGTTCTTCACATAGTCAGCGTGGCCCGGGCAGTCTACGTGAGCGTAGTGACGGTTGCCGGTTTCGTATTCTACGTGTGCGGTGTTAATTGTAATACCACGTTCCTTTTCTTCGGGAGCATTGTCAATCTGGTCGAATGACTTAACTTCAGAAAGACCGGCCTTTGCAAGCACTGTGGTGATTGCAGCGGTAAGAGTGGTTTTACCGTGGTCGACGTGACCAATAGTACCGATGTTTACATGCGGTTTGGTTCTTTCGAATTTCTCTTTAGCCATAACTTGCTATTTTATATTTTTTTAAATGATTGATTCTCAACAATTAGCCACGGTAGCGAGAAGACGCTATCGGGGCTACCTTAAAGTCTTTTGGAGCCGATGGCGGGATTTGAACCCGCGACCTCTTCCTTACCAAGGAAGTGCTCTACCCCTGAGCTACATTGGCGAGTGTTTCTCTTCGAGCGGAAGACGAGGCTCAAACTCGCGACCCTCAGCTTGGAAGGCTGATGCTCTATCAACTGAGCTACTTCCGCAAA
>CAMTKF010000045.1 GCA_947072905.1 uncultured Bacteroidales bacterium | reverse complement strand
ATGCAATATGTCAATTTCGTTAATCATCGTCCGATTGGGCGGATAAAATATTCTCTAATTTAATTCAACCAACAGGTTATCACTTGCAAAATGAAATATGTAATACTTGCAGGCGGAATGGGCTCGCGCTTCTCCAAGGAAGGCGTGGCTACGCCTAAGCCTATGGTTGAAATCATGGGCGAACCCATGATAGGACGTTTAATAAGGATTTTGAGCAAATGCGGTGCCGAGGCTATCAATGTAGCCGCCAATCCGCGTATGGAAGGCTTCATCCCTTATCTCGAAAGCCTTCAGCAACAATATCCGTATCTGTCGATCCGTCCCATTATTACCGATAATTCATACAACAGTCTCAAAGCCGGTACCGACGGACTCGAAGGCAAATTTGTGGCCATGACCGTCGATGCCATTTTCCCTATCGAGGAATTCAAATCTTATGTAGACAAGGTGGCCGCCATGCACGACGATGAAGTACTGATGGGACTCACGCGCTATGTAGATGATGAAAGCCCGCTGTATGCCCGTGTAAACGAGCAGGGCGAGGTGATTGACTACCGATACGGCGGCAGCCCCTTTGATGAAGGTACCATCGTATCGGCAGGTCTGTACGGATTGTCGTCAGATGCAATGAAAGCTGTTGTGGAAACCGGATATTATCCTGAATCGCTGAGCGATTTTCAGCGCACTCTGGCCGTTAAGACAGCTATGAAAGTACGGCCCTACGAATTCAGCTGTGCCTTCGATGTTGACAATCTGCACGATCTGTCGGAGGCAAACCGTTTCCTTGCCGAATAAGCAGTGCATCAATCGTCATCATCGTCGTGATGATGATGTTTGTGCTTATGGTGCTTGGGCTTGTGATACTTATGCTTCTTTGGAGGTTTGGGCCTTTTATGTTTCTTATGATGATGATCACCATATTCGCCCTCCACACCCCAATAGCTGTGGTAGCTGTGGTACGGACCACATGAGCTCAACAGGGGGATAAGTGTAAAACAGGCTATAAGCAGCAGGATTCCGGTTTTCTTTTTCATAGTTGAAATAGTTGATTTAATAGAAAAACATTCACCGGATATATTTGGTTTTTGCAATACGGAATATTCGGAATGAGATGCCGATATACAGGAGCGGGGTTGCCGAAAAAGGCGATTTCGCTCCAATCGCGCCATTTTGGCGCGATTATCCCGCTTTTTTTATTAATTTTGGCGCGATAAACCACAATGAAAACGTGATGTTTGTTTGAATATATATGAAGTTTTCGGGGCTATAAGATAGCGAATTCCACTGAAAAGTTGTAACTTTGCAGAAAAATTTAAGATATATAGCGTAAGAAATGAATATTGCAATTGTCGGGGCCGGCGGAGCTGTCGGCCGTGAGATTTTAAGCATATTAGAGGGCGGGGCTCTGCCCGTCGACAATCTGCGACTTTTTGGCTCTGCCCGCAGTGCCGGTTCCAAGTTATTGTTTAAAGGTAAAGAGATTGAGATAGAACAGCTTACCCACGACAGCGATTTCTCGGGTGTGCATTATGCACTCGTATCGGCCGGGGGAGGTACATCTATCGAATATGCCGACGTGATCACTCGCTACGGCACAACTATGATTGATAATTCAAGCGCGTTCCGCATGGATGCCGATGTTCCTCTGGTCGTGCCTGAAATCAACGGTGACGATGCGATGAATGCTCCAAGAGGTATAATCGCAAATCCCAATTGCACCACAATTCAGATGGTTGTGGCTCTCAACCCCATCAACAAACTCTCGCCTGTAAAGCGTGTGCATATTGCCACCTATCAGGCCGCCAGCGGTGCCGGTGCGCAAGCCATGGACGAGCTTATACAGCAATATTCTGATCTGGCCAACGGCCGTGAGGCTCATGTTGAGAAATTCGCACACCAGTTGGCTTACAACGTAATCCCTCATATTGATGTATTCACCGACAATGATTACACCAAGGAGGAGATGAAGATGTATAACGAGACCAGGAAGATAATGCACGCCCCCGACATAGCGGTAAGTGCCACTTGCGTGCGAGTGCCTGTGATGAGGGCACACAGCGAGGCTATGTGGGTAGAGACCGAGCAGCCCCTCGAGCTTGAGGACGTGCGTAAGGCTTTTGAGGAAGCCCCCGGCATAGTACTGATGGATCGTCCGGCCGACAAGGTTTATCCCATGCCGCTTGATATTGCCGGAAAAGACCCCGTGTATGTGGGCAGACTGCGCCGCGACATTTCCGGTCCGGGCATCACATTCTGGACTGTAAGCGATCAGTTGCGCAAGGGCGCGGCTCTCAATGCCGTGCAGATTGTGCAGTATATTGAAGCTCACAAGCCTTTTTAAATATGAATTAGACGATGATTCCGCTGGCGCTTGTAACCCAACCCATTCCGATATTTTTTATCGTGCTGGGGATAATTTTGCTCGCGCCACTGCTGCTCAATCGTCTTAAGATACCTCATATAATTGGTATGATTGTGGCCGGTGTTGTCATCGGCCCATACGGTTTTGACGTGCTTTCGGCCGACTCGAGTTTCGAGATTTTCGGTCAGGTAGGTCTGCTGTACCTCATGTTTCTGGCAGGATTGGAGATTGACATGTATCACCTCAGGCTCAACCTGCGCAGGGGCATGTTCTTTGGCCTGCTTACATTGTTTATTCCCTTGATATTGGGAGTATTGTCGAGTATATTCTTCCTGAATCTCGACCTTACCACCTCACTGCTTTTGGGGGCGATGTATGCTGCCCATACCCTTATCTCATACCCGGTGGCGGCCCGATACGGCATAACCAAGACCCCGGCTGTATTGATATCCATAGTCGGTACCATCATAGCCGTGGTGGGAGCGCTGCTTGTGGTGGCCACTGCCGTGAACATGAAGCGCGAGGGATATTTCAATGTCCTTGCCATAGTGTGGCTTGTGGTGAAGATGGGGCTGTGGATAGGAGCCATCCTGTACTTGTACCCGCGCATCACGCGCTGGTTCTTCAAGTCTTATTCCGACCGTGTCACACAGTATGTCTTTATACTTACATTGGTATTTCTGGCAGCGTGGACGGCACAGCTCATAGGCCTCGAGGCCGTGCTCGGGGCATTCATGGCCGGGCTTGTGCTCAACCGTTTTGTGCCTATGGCCTCGCCGCTCATGTCGTCTATAGAGTTTGTGGGAAATGCGCTTTTCATACCCTATTTCCTTATCGGTGTGGGTATGATGATTAATTTGAGGGTGGCACTGAACCCCGATACACTTGGTGTGGCAGCTATAATGCTGGCAGTGGCGCTGTCGGTCAAATGGTTGCCGGCGATGATTGCCCGCAAGGTCAACAAGCTGTCGCCCTCGAGCCTTCTGGTAATGTTTGGTCTTACCACCGCCCATACGGCAGTGGCTCTGGCCGTGGTTACCTTGGGCGTGCAGTGGGGCATGCTGTCTACAGTGATGCTCAACGCCACCATACTGGTGATTCTTGTCACCTGCGCGATAGCCCCCATAATCACGGCTGCCGGTGCCTCAAAATTAAAGATAAGCACCATAGACCAGGACGACCTGCTGAAGCATACCCGTACTAACAATACACTTATCGCGGTGTCCAACCCCCTCACTGCAGGCTCGCTGATGGAGCTGGGTGTACTGATGCGCAACGACCGCGGGCATCATAATTTCTATGCCATACACGTGCGCAACGAGAATACTACCGCCGCCAAGAATCTGTCGCGCACATCGCTCGATACTGCCGAGAAGTCGGCCGCATCGGCTGCGGTCAAGCTGTCGGAGATAGAGCGTTATGACCTCAATACAGTCACAGGCATCCTCAATGCCACCTCAGAACGCGATATTACAGAAATCATACTGGGCATGCACCGCCGTGCCACGATGATAGATACATACATGGGTATGAAGGTTGATCAGTTGCTAAAGTCAACCAATCGAATGCTCATCATAAGCCGCTGCTATATACCCCTGAACACAGTTACGCGCATAGTGGTGTCGGTGCCGCGCGATGCTCAGTACGAGACCGGTTTCAGCCGTTGGGTACGTGCCATAGCCCGCCTTACACGTCAGCTGGGTTGCCGTGTGATATTCTGCTGCCACGACGACATTCAGCCTTTGATACGCGGTGTGCTGTATCAGGAAAATTATGGTATAAGATGTGAATTCCATACCATCACGAGCCACGACGACATGATACTGTACTCGCCCACAGTGCTCGATGATGATTTGTTTATAGTGATAAGTGCAAGGCCACATTCGGTGTCATATACCGATGAAGTCACCGAAATGCCATCGTTGTTGCAGCGGAGTTTCTCGCGCAATAATCTGATAATCATTTATCCCGAACAGTTTGGCGAGGCAGTGCCACTTACTTCGTTCTCAGATCCCATGGCATCTGACCTGTCCTCAACAACATCGTTGTGGCGAAGCCTTCGCCGCAAGTTCGGTCATTGATCGGCGCGTGTGTACACCTTTATGGTGTTGGCGCCGATATTTTCAGCATCAAGTAATTTTGAATTTTTAAGCACGGGTGCTTTTGTGTGGCCGTCCGCTCCAAGTATTATGGGGGCAGACTCTATACGGGCTATATCCCATAGTCCGCTGTCGATGAATGACTGCAGCACTGCGGCCCCTCCTTCTACGAGCACTGAGCTGATTCCGCGTTTATAGAGCTGTTTCAGGGCATCGTCAATGTCGGTGAAGTCGCTCAGTACAACAGGCTCCACGGGCATGTCAAGCGCATTAACGTCAACACGATGCCTGCGGTCGAGAATTACGGGGCGTGGAGACCTTCCGGGCCACAGACGGCAGTCGAGCCGCGGACGGTCTGCAAGCGCAGTACCCGAGCCTATCAATATGGCATCATATAGCGAGCGCAGCCGGTGTACAAGTGTTGATGACAGCGCACTCGAGAACTTCACCGGGCCCTGCATGCTGTCGATAAATCCGTCGGCACTCTGCGCCCACTTCAGAGCCACGTACGGGCGTCCAAGTGTATGTGCGGTCATAAACTTGCGGTTAAGGCTGCGACATTCATCGGCCAGCACACCCTCTACCACTTCAATCCCGGCCTCGCGCAGCATACGTATTCCACGGCCGGCTACGGCTACAAACGGATCGCCCGCGCCCACTACTACCCTTGGAATCTTAGAGTCGATGATAAGTTTGGCGCATGGTGGGGTCTTGCCGTAGTGCGAGCAGGGTTCAAGGGTCACGTAGATGGTAGAATCGGCCAGCAGCCCTTTGTCTTTTACCGAAGCAATAGCATTAACCTCGGCATGGCCTTCGCCGCATCGACGGTGATATCCCTCGCCTATTATCCGGCCGTCGGGCCCGGCTATAACCGCACCGACCATGGGATTGGGAGAAGTGTTTCCCAATCCATGGCGTGCAAGTTCCAGCGCCCGGCGCATGTATTTTTCGTCGTATGTCATTCCTTGACGTAAGGAAGAATTATCTCGCGCCACACCATATAGCCGGGGGCAAGGAGGTGCAGCCCGTCGTTGGTGAATTCCTTTTTAAGATTGCCCTCATCATCGCAGAAAGCCGGATGAAGGTTAACCCAGGTGTGTCCGCGTTGCTCTACAGCCGGCTGCAGCTTGGCATTGATATCACGTATCACCTGCTCTTTCCCGGCCATCAGTTTATATCGGCCGAAAGAGTTGTTGATCGGCAGCATCGACTGTATGTACAGGCGGGTCTGCGGCGACTGAGTGTGAATGTAGTCAATCAGCTCAAGGGCGGCAGTGGCAATTGAGTCGGCCGTGAGGTTGTGGCTCACGTCGTTTGCACCTACCATCAGGAAGATTTTGGCCGGCTTGCCCTTCACCACACTTTCGGCACGCTCGCGTATGCCCTGTATCACATCGCCGTTTATGCCTCGGTTAAGTACATTGGGCATTCCGAGCAGCTCGTGCCATTCGCAGCCATGAGTAAGGCTGTTGCCTAAAAATACTATTGAAGTGGAATCCACACCAAGGGCATCAAAAAGCGATGCCCGCTGGTAATAAAGTTCATTATACTTCGGAGGCATGGCTGCGAACAGAGCCGAGGCGCCGGCGATTGACATCACCAACAATAATATTCTCTTGTAAATTTTCATTTATGGTCGCTTGAACGGTAAGCATCAACTGCATTTTTCACCGAGCCGTGGAAGAGCAGCAGGCGCTTGGCTTCTTCATAATCCAGCCCAAGTTCGTCCATCACCATACGGGTGCCGCGGTCAACGAGCTTGGCATTGGTAAGCTGCATGTTTACCATCTTGTTGCCTTTAACGCGACCCATCTGTATCATCACGGCAGTTGAGATCATGTTGCAGATCATCTTTTGTCCGGTACCCGATTTCATGCGCGAAGAACCTGTTACAAATTCAGGTCCAACAACCATCTCGATGGCTATATCGGCGGCTTCGCTGACAGGAGCGTCGGGATTGGAAGTGATGGCAGCTGTGAGTATGCCGTTGGCACGGCAATCGTTGAGCGCACCGATAACGTAGGGTGTTGTACCCGAGGCGGCTATACCGATTACTGTATCTTTACTGTTGATGTTGAATTTCTGAAGGTCGGTCCATCCCTGGTGAACGTCGTCTTCGGCATTTTCGACGGCGCTGCGCAGAGCGGTGTCGCCGCCGGCAATCAGACCGATGACCCATGAGGGATCCATACCGAATGTAGGAGGAATTTCAGAAGCATCGAGCACGCCGAGACGTCCTGATGTACCGGCTCCGATGTAGAATATACGTCCGCCAAGTTTCATGCGCTTGACGATTTCAGTAACAAGTTTTTCAATCTGGGGCAGTGCTTTTTCTACAGCCAGAGCTACTTTCTTGTCTTCGTTATTGATGTCGTGCAAGATTTCACCTACCGACTTTTTTTCGAGATTGTCGTAAAGCGAGGACTGCTCGCTGATTTTTACAAATGCCATTTTATGATTGGTTTTAAATGAGAGCGCCGCAGTTATGCGTTATTGCTCCTTGTGTGATTTATGCTGTATGGAATTTGATAAGGCCTTCCATGGGCGACTTTATTATATTGCCTATGGTGCAACCGTTGGCTTCGGCAGCTTCTTCGAGCACCGAGCGGAAGTAGTGGGCTATTGAGCCTATGAAATTAACTTTAAGTGTGTCGTAGTGGGGGTACTGGGTGATGTTGCGCTTGAAGAATGCCTTGAAAGCGTTGAGAACCAGTTCGTGTATTTCGGGGCAGTCGATGTTTTCGAGCAGGAAGGGGGTAACCGATGCAAGGAAACGGTTGGCCTGGGGTTCTTTGTAAACACGACGTATGATGGCCAGACGGTCGAGATCGTACTGCTTGAGGAATTTGGTGCAAATTTCCTGGGGCAGCTGATTCTTGAGTATATCGCCCAAGAGGAGTTTGCCCAGTACGGCACCTGAGCCTTCGTCGCCCAGAATATATCCCAGGGGAGAAACGTTGTCAACGATTTTTTCGCCGTCGTAGTAGCACGAATTTGAGCCAGTGCCAAGAATGCATGCTATACCGGGCTTGTGGCCGAAGAGCGCACGGGCTGCAGCCAGCAGGTCGGTGTGAACTTCAACCTTTATATTATCTGAAAAATTGCTGCGGATGGCGCGGGCCACGTTTGAACATACTTCTTCAGATATGCAGCCGGCGCCGTAGAAGTAAACTTCTTCAACGGGATATCCGGTGAGTTCGGGCACGAGTTCTTCGGCTATGCGAAGACGTATTTCTTCTTCGGTGAGCATTACAGCGTTCATACCCATGGTGAACACTTGTTTCTCTACTTTTTGATTGTTAAGGAGGCACCAGTCTATCTTAGTGCTGCCGCAGTCAGCTACGAGTATCATATTTTTATATAAATTTGCTTTTTATAAAGGATGAGGCCGATAAGCCAGTTTACTAAAACGAATATAACGGCAAAAAGGAGAGAAGCCAGTGTGGTGTTGTCGCCGCATACAGGAATAAGAACGCCTTGATATAGCCATCCCTTAAGGGATATCATGCCGCTCTCCACTCCGTTCCATGGAATCTTTACAGCACCTGTTATGATCGACAGTATCGCGCCAAGGCAATACATGAAGAGGGGATTGATGCCGAAAGCTTCAAAAAACCGACACCACTTACGATAGCCGCGTATGTCGATTATCCAGATAAGCAGGCCAAGGAAACTTGCTGCCAGTCCGCAGGTGGTGAGGACAAATGTCGGCGACCATATCTTCTTGTTCACCGGCAGACCGTAGCTCAGCAGAAAACCGCTGAAGGTAAGGATAGTGCCGACAATAAACAGGCGGTTGATACGCAGATTATTGTCTTTTGTAGAAGATATAAGCCCTCCGCACATAAAGC
Source organism: uncultured Bacteroidales bacterium (assembly GCA_947072905.1). Lineage (GTDB taxonomy): Bacteria > Bacteroidota > Bacteroidia > Bacteroidales > Muribaculaceae > CAG-873. The sequence goes on along the minus strand of CAMTKF010000045.1, from coordinate 16,375 downwards.
CTATAAGCATGTGCGCTATTGATGGCAGGGTGCTGAGAAGTCCTTCGGGGTCGAACTTGAGCGTTACTCCGTCGATTGTATCAGAGTACATGTGCGCGGGTCCGAGAACCTTGTGGTCGATGATGGAAATCACATTATTGTCTGAGAATTCAAATCCGTTGCCCGTAAGCAGTATTATGGTATATACTGCCAGCAGCGCGGCGGTAAACCACGGCAGAGCCTTCTTCTTGAGCAGCAGGGCACTGATTGCTCCAACACCGTAGCATATACCCAGACGGGGCATTACTCCGAGTATGCGTATGTGGTCGAAGTTGAATACTGCCTCGCTGAAAGTCTTGTCGGACAGCACTCCGCGCAGAAACAGGCCGAACCATGCTATGAACATGCCTATGAGGAATATCACCACCGAGCGGCGCACTATCTTCCACAGACATTTGCCCGTAAGTGTGAAGTCATACTTCCTTAGCGAGAAGTATGTGGATATGCCCATGATGAACATGAAGAACGGGAATACCAGGTCGGTAGGAGTGAGTCCGTTCCACGAGGCATGTCTGAGCGGTGCATAGATATGTCCCCACGATCCCGGGTTGTTTACCAGAATCATGCCTGCGATGGTTATACCTCTGAGTATATCAAGGGCTAACAATCGGCCGGTCTTGGATGTCTGTGCAGTTTTATCCATCTGTTAGAGCGTGATTGAATTTAACTCGTATTAAGCTTGAGAGTCAATTGCGGGAGATTTTTTCAGAGTGAAGAAGGAGCGTAGCGAGCTACGTGACTGATGAACGGTGGGAAAAGCACCGTAATTGGCCTCAAGATTAATGCGAAACATATTCATTTTATCTTCAATTCAACAATATAATCTTTTTTGTGTGTTAAATTCAAACACACTCTTAGTTTTTCTTTGCGGTGGTGCAGTCGTTTACAAGGTAGACGATTGATTTGTAGCTTACACCGCTGTTGCTTGTAAGACCTATCTCGCAAGTGCGCGAGTTTGAATAACCGCTTTTCACACCGGCTTTTTCGAGCGAAGGACGCAGCTTGCGCAGTGCCCAGCGGTTGATTTCGGGATAGAAGAAGCCCTTGTCGCCGGCAAATCCGCAGCAGCCTACTTCGGCCGGAACGGTTACATTGGTCGAACAACGGTGGGCGAGGTCTATTATCACCGGTCCAAGGCCCATCAGGCGGGTAGAGCAGGTGACGTGTACCGATATGGGTTCATCTGTAGGATGGAAATCGAGGTTAGGAGCCAGGAATTTGGATATAAATTCGGCCGGCTCATACAGCGGCATGCTCTTGATATGCTGACGCATGCGGTGCAGGCAGGGGCTCTGGTCGCAGAGAACGGGATATTTGCCGTTTTCAGATGCTGCGAGCAGGGCTTTTTCGAGCTTGGCAGTCATTTCGTCAGCTATTGCGGGCATACCCTTGCTCTCCCATATCATACCGCAGCACAGCGAGTCCATACCCTCGGGGAAAATCACTTCATATCCGGCCTTGTGGCACAGTTTCACCATTGTGTCGACCAGCGGTGCCACATCCTTGTGCTTTTCGGGAGTCTCGCCCATGGTGCGGTTTATGCAAGAGGGGAAGTAGACTACCTTGTCGGGCGAGGGGCTGTTGGCATCGCTTTCCTGCACCTCGCGGGCGGTCTTGTCTATGGAGTAGGGTGCGGGCAGAGCCGAGTTCCACAGCGGCATGCCTAATGAGTGCAGGCTGCGGCCTATGGTGTCCACTGCCGAGTTACCTATTACCTTGCGGGTGATGTCGGCGGCTCCCAAAGCGAGTCTAAGACCCTTGGATATGCCGCTGAGGTGACGGGCCGATTGCTCGCCTGCCTTATATGCAAACGAGCCGGGAGGGCAGTCTTGTTCGCGCAGCAGGTGAATCAGATCGCCGGTATTGATTTTCATGGGGCACGAAGTACTGCACAGGCCATCGCCGGCACAGGTGTCCTTGCCCTGATACTGATATGCTTTCTCCAGCCGTTTGGCGCGGTTCAGAGCCTCGGGCGTGCCTTCACGCTTCAGGCGTGAGATTTCGCGATAGATCACTATACGTGTCCTGGCCGACATGGTATATCCGGCGCTCACGCAGTTGGGTTCGCAGAAACCGCATTCTATACATTTATCAATCAATGAATTGGCAACGGGCATGTGCTTGAAGTTCTTGATGAAGCAATTGGGGTCATCGTTGAACACAACGCCGCGGTTTAGGATATTTGAAGGGTCGAAGGCATCTTTTATACGGCGCATGTAGCTCCAAGCTCTCTCGCCCCATTCCTTTACGATGAAAGGAGCAACGTTAAGACCAACACCATGCTCGGCCTTGAGCGAACCGTCGTAGCGGTCGATGACCAGATGCTCTATTTCTTCCATCAGATGCTTGTAGCGGTCGATATCCTCTTGTGTCTCAAACGACTGCGAAATCACGAAGTGATAGTTGCCTTCGAGCGCGTGGCCATATATGCAGGCGTCCTCGTAGCCGCAGTCAATGAGCAGTTGCTGCAGGTCGCGGGTTGCACCGGGCAGGTCGGCGATGTGGAAGGCCACATCTTCGATAACCACCGTAGTTCCGGGTTTGCGTGTTCCGCCCACGGCAGGGAATATGCCCGAGCGCAATGCCCACCAGTGCGAGCATACCTCGGGGTCGCTTGAAAACTCGGCCGGAAATGCGAGATCATAACCTTTGAGAATATCAATTATTTTGTTGATATTCTCTTCAAGTTTTTCGGTAGTATCGGCCTTGGTTTCTATCAGCAGGGCAGTCAGGCCCTTGCCGTGGGGGTCGTGTACGGCTTCGAGCGATTTCTTGTCGAGCATCTCGCACGAGAACACCGATGAACCGGTTTTCAACGACACCACGCAGCGGCTTGCTTCGGATATATCGTTGAAATAAATCATACCCGAAGCCGAGTACTTGTAGAGGTGCGAGGTATTGAGGGTGGCCTCGGCCAAAAATGCCAGAGTACCCTCGCTGCCCACGATACAGTGGGCTATGATGTCAAACGGGTCTTCAAATGTTACAAACGGCAGCAGATTAAGACCGGTCACATTCTTGATCGAGTATTTGTATTTGATACGGCGCACCAGTTCTTCGTCGGCTGTTATGGCATAACGGATAGCCTCGATTTCCTCAAGCATGGAGGGGTGGGTGCGTCGGAATTCTTCTTTGGAGGCAACGTCGCCGGTATCGAGTGTAGTGCCATCTGCCAGGATAATGCGCACCGATTGCAGTATGCGGTCGCTGTTGGCGTGGGTACCGCAGTTCATGCCCGAAGCATTATTGATAATAATACCGCCTACCATGGCCGAGTTTTTCGAAGCCGGGTCGGGCGAGAACAGGCGTCCGTACTTTGCCAATATGGTGTTGAGACGTCCGGCCACTATACCGGGTTGCACTCTTATGGTCTTTGCATCGGGCGACAGCCAGAATTTTTCCCAGCGACGTGCGGCCACTACGAGCACCGAGTCGGTGATGGATTGCCCGGAGAGGCTTGTGCCGGCGGCACGGAATGTTACCGGTACCTCGTACAGCCATGCTGACTTCAGTATTCTCTTTATTTCCTGTTCATTGGCGGATATGATTACAATTTTAGGAACAAGACGGTAAAAACTTGCATCGGTACCCCATGCCAATGTGTGAAGCTCATCGGTGAACACGCGGTCGCTCGGGATGAATCGGAGGATATCCTGCAGGAAATAGTTATGTTGTGGAGAATCGGTAAACATTTTAAAAATTCTGCTATTTAATAATTTTTTATGTGTTTAATACAAACACACTCTATGGCAAATGTAATAAAAATACGACTAATGCACAAAGAATAGCAAGCAAATTTCTACTTGTAGAGGTAATACTTGGAAGATGCATTCTTGAATGATTCCACATCCTTGTTCCAGTAATCCTTCATGTCGTCTACAGAATGATTCTTAGAGAAACGACGACGGATTTCCTTGCTGCCGGTTACTTTGTCAAACATATTGAAACGGCCTGAGTCGGCGGTCTTGAATGCCTGATGGTCGGGATACATGCGTGCAAGCTCCTGCATCACATAGAACTGAGTGAGCGACAGGGGCGCTTTTTCAAGGTCGGTTACATATACTTCCACGCCCTGCATGTTATCGCCTTTGCCGAAGCTGTAGAAGGGCTTGATGTGGATGGGACGGAACATAAGCCCGGGCAGATTGAGTGCGTTGAGGTTGCGGGCAAGGTCGTCGGCGTTGACCCACGAGGCGGTGAAGAGCTTGAAAGGCTCTGTATATCCAACGCCTATGTTCATGTAGTTGATTTCGCCGAGTATGCCGCTCAGAGGATAGTAGATGGCCGATTCGGGGGTGGGGATATGGGGCGAGGGCAGTACCCAGGGCATGCCGGTGGCGCGGAAATCCATGTCGCGCTTCCAGCCTTCCATAGGAATAACGGTAAGGTCGACTTTCTTGCCGTTCTCGCTCTTGATAAGGCCTTCCTCGTTTAGATAGTTGGCCAGCTCGCCGGGGGTGAGTCCGTACACGTAAGGAATGGGGAATTGGCTTACAAACGAGTAGCAAGAATCTTCAACGAGATTGCCTTCCACCTTATTGCCGGTGAGGGGATTGGGGCGGTCGAGCACCATGAACTGCTTGCCTTGTTCGGCGCATGCTTCCATAGCCACACCCATCGACGAGATGAATGTGAACGAGCGGCAGCCTATATCCTGGATGTCGTAGATGAGTACATCCACATCCTTGAGCATCTCGGGGGTGGGCTTACGGTTTTTGCCGTAGCATGAGTATACGGTGACACCCGTGGCCGGGTCAACGAATGTGTCAACATGATCGCCGGCATGAACGTCGCCGCGCACACCGTGCTCGGGTGCGTAAAGACCTACAAGTTCAACGCCCGGAGCTTCGTGCAGGATGTCGATTGTAGACTTGAGCTGATTGTCGACGCCGGTGGGATTGGTGAGCAGACCCACGCGCTTGCCTTTAAGCGGGGCAAAGTCCATATCGCGCAGAACCTCGATACCGGGCTTTACTACGGGGGCTGTGGTTGATGCAGCTGCGCCCATCGAGGCCACGGCTGCTATGAGGAGTGTAAAGATATGTTTGATTTTCATGACTGTTATTCTTTTTCAATTTTACGACCGAAATTGGGGTCAATCTTCAGGAAAGCACATACACCGATTGTGGCGGCGCAGCAAATCATTGTCCAGATGAAGAAGTGGCGGTAGCCGATGGTTTCCTGGAGCCAGCCGGCGGCCATGCCGGGCAGCATCATGCCAAGGGCCATGAAGCCTGTGCATATTGCATAATGCGCGGTCTTATGTTTGCCCTCTGAGAAGTATATGAGGTAGAGCATATAGGCAGTGAAGCCGAATCCGTAGCCAAACTGTTCGATAAACACGCAGATGTTAACCACGAGCAGCGAGTGATTGGCGGCATAGCTCAGATATACAAATGTAAGACAAGTGAGCGACATGGACCAAGCCATGGGCCAGAGCCATTTTTTAAGACCGCCCTTGGCAGCGGCTATACCGCCTATGATACCACCGATGGTGAGACCGATGATGCCCACTGTGCCGTAAACTATGCCAACCTCACCGGTAGTGAGGCCAAGGCCGCCCTTGTCGATGGGATCGAGCAGGAAGGGGTTGATGAGTTTTACAAGCTGAGCCTCGGGCAGACGGTAGAGCAGCATGAATGCGATGGCCACCCACACCTGTTTTTTCCGGAAAAACGATTTGAATGTCTCAAAGAATTCCTTGAAGATAGATGAGGCGGTGGTGCCGGCCTCGTTGTTGCCGTCGCTTGTCGGACGGGGCAGAGCCCAACTGTGATAGAAGGCGACTACAAAGAAGAAAGCCGACAGTATGGCAAATACCACGAGCCATGCAAAGGGTATGTTGCCCGATGCACCCTCAAACTTGGCTGTGGCAGGAGCCGACAGCTTATGGTCGATTTCGTAATAGAGCCATGCGGTTTTGTCCCAGTTTGATTCGTTGAATACGAAACGGGTCGACAGGCTGGCCTGTTCGAGTTTTATGCTCTGGTCGCCGCTCTTGTGGGTTACGTTGAGCACTATTTCCTCGCCGGGAGCCGGCTTTTGGTTCAGGCGTACGCCTACTATGGCTATGTTGTTGTCTTTGGCTGTGTAAGGTTCGCGTTCCTCGCCGAATGTCTCGCTCACCCACTTGGTGAACGCGCCGGGACCATTGTCGGTGGCTGCGGCAGTAGTTTTGGCGGCAGTTGCGGCCGGAGTTTCGGCGGCTACGAATCCGTTGCGCTCGTTGAGATGTTTCACCGAGTCGCGCATCATTGAGGCGTATGCCTTGAATGGCATAACGACTTGCTGACCGTTAACGTCAACGGTGACCTCTGCCGGAGCAGTAGTTGCGATAGCATCTTGAACAGGAGTGATGAACTGAAGCTCTCCCTGCAGGTCGGCTTCAGCAGCATCAGTCCAGGCAAGATTGCAAGGCCTCCATTCCACAGCGGGGTCGGCATTGACCGTCACCTGCACCGGGGGCAGCCCCGAATTGGTTTCAATCAAGCCGGCCACAATCACCAGCAAGCCTTGACCGGCAACAGTGGCGACGCGGTAGAAAGTGGATCGGATACCCACATACAGCGACTGCTCATGCTCCGAAAGAGCGAGCATATAGAAGCCGTCGGCTGCAATGTCGTGGGTGGCCGAGGTGAAGCCCACAAGCCAGAATATGGCTAATGTGAGCTGGAAGAAAAATGGAGTCGGAATGGTAAATGCGATTCCGGCAAGGGCAAAAGCTATTATCCACTGCATGGTGAGAGTCCACCATCTTTTTGTCTTTATAATATCGACAAAAGGACTCCAGAAGGGTTTGATAACCCAAGGGAGATAGAGCCAACCTGTGTAGAGGGCAATGTCTGTGTTTGAAATGCCCAATCGTTTGTACATGATTACCGAAATGGTCATCACGGCCACATAAGGAAGCCCCTGGGCGAAGTATAGGGTAGGTATCCATGCCCACGGATTTCGTTTTGCGGCTTTCTTGGTATTGTTCATAGTAATTGTTTGGTAAGAGATTAGCTGTATAGCGGAGTTAGGTTGGCTCCGGGGTAATAATGGTTCAATATCTGGGTGTAGGAATATCCGCGAGCGCCCATCACAGCCGCACCTATCTGGCACAGGCCTACGCCATGGCCCCAGCCGGCGCCATGAAGGGTGAACGATGCCGGTATTCCGGTTGCTGCATCTACGTCGTGACGTTCTACGGTAAATGCCGAGCTATAGAGGTGTGAGGTGGAGAGTATGCGTCGGATTTCGAGTTCTTTGCCTATTACAAGGGTCTTGGCGGTGCCGCGCACGCGCATCTTTATCAGGCGACCGGAAGTGCCGCGTTCTACGGGTTCGAGGTCGATGATGCGGCCGAAGTCTATGCCCGAGCGTTTCTTGATAAGCTCTGAAAGCTCTTCCTGGGTATAGCTCACGTGCCAGCGGTAGAAGTCGGTGGTTTCCTGGTCGTAGTTGTTCAGCACCTGCGAGAGTATTTCGGGATCGGTTGTGTTGCAGAAAGCTTCGGGACTCTCGTCAATCCAGCGCTGTGCTTCGGCTTCGATGCGCAGGTTGGGGAAGTCGAGCGGGTCTACGTTGTCGCGACGGGCAATCAGGTAGTTGTAGTGGGTAGGTTCCCAGCAGCTTTCAAATTCCTCGAAAACGCCGCCGCAGCACTTTGAGAATCGGGCGTCGCACAGAGAGCCGTCGGTGTCGGTGAGCACAAGGCCCATGGTGGCGTCAACGGCTTCGTCTACTTTTGGAGTAGTCTGGCGAGTGATGCCCTGATAGCGTTGGCAGTGGTCGTCGGCGCAGACGTCAAAGAGGTCGTGGTCGTCGTGATCGTACCACTTTATATACTCCTCGTCGTTGGCCACTGTTGAAGCCGGTTTTTCGGCACCCTTGTGGGGATATATCTGAGCTAAAAGCCAGCTGCGCGATATCACGGCGTGAGCTTTGAGCAGTTCGATTGATGCCGTTGCGCTCATTTCTGATGAAATCACGCTCTTGAGATAGCTTTCTACCGGCAGAATGTTTACAACCTGCAGCTTGTTGTCAATTTCGATAAGCTCAAGGTCACCGCTGAAGCATTGGTTTTCTTTGCGTTCCCAATGGAAGCCTACACCAATCACCACATCCTTCACTTCAAAGAAGCAGTCTTCGGATGATGCAGTGAAAAGACCTTCGGCACGGCTGAAGGTATGCTCGCCTGTGAGCATGCGTCCATGCTGGTGATATATTCCGTGGAATACTACTTTAACTTCTTGGTCGGTAAGGAGTATGCCTACCCTTACATTAGGCCGGGAACTTGGATATTCAGACATTTGATGCTATTTCGTTAATTTCTTCGGTAGAAAGACAGAGTTCGTTGAATACATTCAGGATTATGGACCTGTCGAGCTTCTCGAAGTCCTTTTTCATGGGGGTGATGAACACGCCGCCCATGTCGACCGATGCCGGCGACAGCAGCATAGTGTTCTCGCCTTCGGTTCCGTAGAACGAAGGGCGGTGTTTCTTGCGCGGAATCACTACGAGTCTCACGCCTATGGGAGTGGTATAGGCGAGCAGATTCATCATGGGTTCCTCGTCGGCAGTGAAGGGGAGCGCGTTGTAGAGCCTGTCGAAGAGCTTTGAGGCATCATCGCGTCGGCCGGCCGGCGCATCAATCACAAATACTTTTACGGGCAGCGAGTCGCATAAGGCAAGGCTGGCGCCTCCTTCCGAGGCCAGGTTCTTCAGCTCCGCGCTTTCAAGGGCCTCGCCGATGGTGAGAAAATCGCTGTTTCCGGCCTGGAAGTGCATGTGGTCGGGAGCCGAGGCACCGCAGCGCGGTCCGTTGTAGAATACGGTATAGTCTTCGAGCTCGTGGGCAAGAAGAAGCATGTCGGCGATGCGTCCGGCGATGCGCTGTGGGGTGTGGTCGGTGGCCGGAATGGTGAGGTGACGGGGAAAGATGGGGAAGGGATTGATAAGAATCTCGTACTTGCCGTCGAGCCAAGGAATGGCTGTCTGTACCTCGGGGCGGTTTTCGCGACACAGGAAACACTTACGGGCTTTGAGCGAGGCAGCGTCAACCTTGGCCGACGAAGATACTGCGCGGGCCGGATTGAACTGCACCTTCACATTCCAGCCCGGTAAGTCGATTTCCTTTACCTCTACGGTGAGAAGCGCCTCAAAGTTGGCGGCGGCCATAGGCCACGCCGCCAACTGATCGGCCATGAATTCGGAAATGATTTTGGAATTGACAGACATGATTACTTCTCCATAGAGCACCGGGCCTGGAGTTCCCAGGTGCGGATACGGTCTTTGTATAGATTGTTGTTGTTAGTCTTGACGATGTCGAGGGCGTGGTCTGAGTTGTCTTCCCAGCGGCGGCACAGATATACCACGTCGTATACACGGCCTATCTGGTTGTGGCGTGAGAAGGCAAGTCCCAGTGCGTAGTCCTCGCCGTATGAGGTGTTGGGCACCTGTATCTGGCGCAGCATCGGGGTGTAGAAGGCACGCGGAGCGCCGAGTCCGTTGATGCGCAGGGCATTGTTGCGGCCGTTCTCGGGTGTCCATTCCTTATGGTCTATCACACCCGGGGGCAGCATGTTGAGGTTGATGTCGGTGAGCATGTATGTACCTACCACCATGCCGCAGTTCTGGTCGTAGAAAGCCTTGACCATCTTGGCAAGGGTGTTCTCGTCGGCATAGATGTCGTCAGAGTCGAGCTGAACTGCAAATTTACCGCACTTGGGGTGCATTACACCGGCGTTCCAGCATCCGCCTATGCCCAGATCGTCGCGCTCGGGGATGATATGTATCACGCGGGGATCAGCGGCAAACTCGTCAATGGCTTCTGAGGTGCCGTCGGTAGAGCCGTTGTCGATGATGATGAGGTTGAAGGGGAAGTCGGTCTTTTGGCTGAGCACGCTGCGTATGGCGTCGCGTATAGTGCGCACGCGGTTGCGTACGGGAATAATCACCGAAGCCTCGTATTCAAAGTTGCCTTTGTCAAATTCGATGGTGTCGAACTTGGGAGGCAGATAACCGCCAATTGCCTTGAGGTGGGCAGTGCAGGCCTGCTCCATCTCTATCTGTACGCCGCGATTCTTGGGATCTACGTAGCTGAATATGGCCTCGCCGGTCTCATTCTTGGGCAGGGCGATGGTGGTGTAGAGGTATTCGTTTACATGAACGATGGGGGCGATGCGGCTCACGGCCAGGCGCAGGTCATACAGGCTGGCTGCTTCATAGTCGCCGCTGAGCTTGCCGGCGGCTTCCTTGAATACGGCGGCGTTGAAGAACATCACGGGGCCGAAATCGAAATCATCGCGCAGCGAGCCGAACTGATAGTCGATTACCGGATGATTGCTGCGTGTGCCTTCTACCACAGTGTAGTGGTCGGCGTAGAGCAGGCCGGCCTTTGAGTCGGCGGCCAGGTTTGACAGACGGTTGATTGACAGATAACCGGGAATCAGGCGGTCGTATGATGTGTAGAGATATATGTAGTCGCAATCGGCGCATTCGCCAATCTGTTTCATTGTGCGGGTAGACTTGAGCGAATCCACGTGGAGCAGTTCGCAGTTGTCGACGGGAGCGGCGGCTGCATCGGTTGTCATGAGGTAGATTTTGTTAACCTCGGGGCAGCTTTTTAGCGCTTCAACTGTTTGTATGACAGATGCGTCGGCGTAGGGCACGAAGCAATTGATTGTAGGTCTCATGCGGTGTGTTTTATTTTGATGTAAGGAAATTTATGATTTGAGTCATTAAATTGTTGCGGCTTTCGCTGTCTTTGATGGTCTCGAAGGGGAAGCCGGTGACTACAGTCTTGTAGGCGGGGAATTTGCAAGCCGTGCCGGCCACGAGGTTGTTCTCGCTGTAGCGCATGAATGTGCATCCGGTCTTGCTGTCGGCGGCATAGAACGAATCGGGTGATTCTACGGCGTAGCAATCAGAATTGAGCACGTTGTAGAACGATACCTCACCTCCGGTAAACTGCTTGAAACGGCAGGGCACCTCATAGGCTTCGCCTGTGACACTTGCCTGACCCACACGCCATTTATATCCGAGTACTTCGCTTGCAAATGCCTGGTCGGCCTTGGCTGTCTCGGGCGACGAGTTGGGGTTGTCCCAGAGGTCGGTGGCTACGTATGCGCCGCTTACAAAGAAGCTTGTGCCGGCGGCGGTGGCTGCCTTTATCTTGTCCTGCAACTGTGAGGGGAATGTCTTGAAATATGTGCCGTAAACTCCGCGTCCGCGCTTGATTTCCTTCTGCTTGCCCAGAATGAGGTCAACCATCTTGGCATCGTTATCAGACACCGGTGCTGCGGCGTATGCGCTTGCCGAGGTGGAGTAGAACGAGTGTCCGGCAGCTACGATGGAACGGCCGTGAATGTAGGGGTAGTCGAAGGTGTTGCCGGCAACAATGTCTTTTTCGTAGTTTGAACGCGAGGCTCCGAATCCGGCGGCATCGTCATCCATCCAAGGAATGTCGCGTCGGAATTCGAACTGCGAACCGATGAATGAGATGTCCTGCACGTAGGGTACACCGTGGTCTTTCTCGTCGTTGAAACCGGCATAGTCTTCTGAGAATTCAAACCAGTCGGGGGCGCTCACGCGGGTGAATCCGTTGACCACCTGCACGGGAGCCGAGCCATTGCCGAGGTCGCACAGGGCAAGTACCTCAGAGGGGAAGCTCACGCCACCGTCGTTTCCGGCTATGATACGGTATGAATGTATATCGGTATCGGTGATGTTTACGGTATATTCAGGTGTGGTGACTTTGTCGAGGTACGTGAATCCGATACCGTCGGCTGTGCGCTGCTCTATGATGTAGTAAGAGGGGGTGGCTGTGGATTCGAGTGAATCTACAGTCTCGGCCCAGCTGAGTCGGTAAGAACGGTTGCCGGCAGGGGTTATGGCGAAGTCTTTAACCGGCAGGGGCTGCACTACATATTGGCGGCCGTCGCGGTGGGCTATGAATTGCAGCATGGCCTTGTAGATGGCGCGCGACACTACAAAGCGGAATGCAGGGTCCAGACCATATTTCATGTCGAAAAAGTTCTGGTGGCTGAGGAGCTCGAGCAGCATGGCCGGCACCTCGGGCACGCGGGCTTCGTAGTAGCTCTTGTCCCACATGCCGCGGCGGGTCCAGTTAGGCTCGAACTGCGAGCGGACATCCTCGGTGATGTTTGTAAGCACCAGGTCGGTGAGGTCACGCGAATTGTTTCTCGATGCACCGTTACCGAGGGTCTCGCCGGCAGTACAATAGATACCGAGTGAGCCGACTACAGTGTCGGTCTTGAATGTCCCGGCGTCAGAATGGAATGCGAAGCTCAGGTCTACAGGAATATTCAAACCTTCGCGGTTGGGTAATTGCGATGAGCCCCCGGCAAGCCAGTTCACCCAGTTACCACGGCTCTTGTAGTCGTCGCCGTAGTCGTTGACATAGTCAGACGGAGTGAAAACGCTGTCGGGTGCGCCGGCCCATTGCAAAAAGTAGCGAGCTCCCTCAACAAATTTGGGGTAGCCGCTGGGTGTGTATTTATAGTTTATTGAATCGAGTTTCTCTTTAACGATACGTGCCACCACGCCTTTGCCACCGCCTATTTTCACGGCGTCGGCCGAGAGGGTAGAGCCGGCGTCCTTGCTGTAGCCGCTCAGTTCTACGGCCACGTGCTTGCCGGCCTTGAAGGGGAAGTGACCCAGGTAAATCCAGGTGCCGCCGCCCATCTTCTGGTTAACGGTGAACTTGCGTGGGCCGTTGGCGGTATAGACTGTGTAGCGGGCATCGGGGGCGCTCTTGGGAGTGCTTACATAGCTCACGTACACGGCGTATGTGCCGTCTTTGGGGAAGTCGGCTGTCCATGTGGCGCTTGCCGGTTCGGTGCGCGAGTCGGGGCGAACGCTCTTCACCATGCGCGCTGTGCCTTCGCTGAAAGGATGGCTGCCGTTGACGAGATATTTGCCGTCCCATGCAAAACCCTTGCCGCTGTATGTGTTCCATTGGTTGGCGCCGTTGCGGTCGGCGTAGCCGGGAGTGGCCGCGTTGTCGGCGTCGATGATTATCTCGGTGGGGTTGGTGTCGCGTTCGCGGGGGCTCATTACGTATGCTCCGGCGTTTTCGAGCATAGGCATCAGGAAGGGCATCACATAGCTCTGTGTGTAGAGGTCTTCCACAGTCTGGAAAATACGGGCACGCTGCCATTCCCAACGGTTGAGCTTGGGCTCGAAGTACCAGCCGTGGCTCTGCCATAATGCGATGTTGGCACCGTCGAGGCCCAGCGGTGCTGCCTGGGCGTCGTTGTCGGTGACAAACCGGTATTTCTCCTTCGGGCCCTTGAGGTCCTTTGAAGAGAACAGAACGAGCGTGTCAAACGGCTTGCCGTTGGCTGTGATGTTTACCTTATATTTTTTGTATTGCGGGCCGAGCGAACTGCGTATGGCGTCTTTTATAGAATCGAGGCGGTCAGACGTAAGGGGCAGATAAGCAGAATTCTCATTGCATGCAATGTCGATTGACTTCTTCTTGTTGTCAATCTTCACGCTTTCCACCTTTATGGCTCCGAATCCTGTGGAGCCGGGACGATATGAGTTGAGGATGGAGAGTACGGCTTCTTCATTGGAGCCGGCATAAGCCGGGGCAGCATAGCCAAGCGCCGTAGCACCCATAATCAGTGCAGTTGCTAATGTTTTGATATTCATTTCTGTGTTTGAGTGTGTTTGCTTTCAACCCGTTGTAAGAGCCTGTGTGTGATTTTCTATAAACCGGCGTTATTCGCTTGAAGAGAGAAGTCGTTCATCAAAAAATCCGACGGAGCCTCGACCCGTCGCTTTCAGAGGTTCTTATGAGCCTTGCCGCAGGCGGTTCAGCTCAACAGTACAAAGATAGACAAACAATTATGCAAACCAAAATTAATTAACAAAAATTATAAATTAATATCAAAAATTTAGGAATTAAGTACACTCTAAAGGCTACAGCACCCGCCCGCACGAGTGGAAATGCGACTTCCAGTATTCCTCGTCGAGGTCGCTAACAACTACGCCCTGCGATGTGCTCGAATGTATCATTGAATTGTTGCCCAGATATATGCCCACGTGGTTGATGCGGTCGCCTCCGCGGCGGCTGGCAAAAAACACAAGGTCGCCCGGTTGCAGCTCGCTGCGGCGTATGCGACGGCTGAATTCGGCCTGCTCGCGGCTGTTGCGCGGCAGCTTCAGCCCTATGGCTTTTTCAAATGCGGTGCAGCTTAGCCCCGAGCAATCCATTCCACGGGCCGAGTCGCCGCCGTAGCGGTAGGGTGTGCCCAGATACTTGCGGGCCTCGTCAATAACTTTTTTGGCATCTCGGGTCATGGCTGCATCGTCGGCGGGTCTGTCGTAGCGGTGGGCGGTGCTGCCTTTTTGTTTGCCATGCTTTTTCTTTTTCTTTGTGGGCATGGAGCCTGAGTATATATCGTCGCGGTTGTATGCGTTGCGCGACGATGAGCAGCCGGAGAGTCCGCTTCCCAGCAGCGTCATTATAAGTGTGCAAATTACAGCATAGCGTTTCATCAAGACAAATTTAGAGTTTTTCGTACCATTGACTACGGTATGTATAGTTAAAAAAATTAAAATCGAGGATAAACGTGTCATTCAGACAGCATTATATATAACATATCACATACCGTTTTTGAAATAAAATTTGTAACTTTGTAATAGTATACAATATCGTTCAGAATACATTATCAGACTACTTACTTATCAACTTTAACAACTACATGAAACTAACACAACTTATCTTTGGCACGGCTATCTGTGCCCTGACAGCTCCGGCCGTAGCCGCACAGGCTCCCTCGGAGGACGAAACCATCCTGCATGCCTGGAGCTGGAGCCTCGACACCATCGCCGCCAACATGAAAGACATTGCCGAAGCCGGCTACACCTACGTGCAGACATCGCCTGTACAGACCTGCTATGTGGGCGAGGACGGCGGTATGGCTCTGTTCAGCGAGGAAGGCGACTCGGTACGTGGCAAGTGGTACTACTACTATCAGCCCACCGACTGGCAGATAGGTAACTATATGCTGGGCTCGCGCGACGATTTCCGCAATATGTGCGACAGTGCCCGTTTCTACGGCGTTAAGGTGATTGTGGATGTGCTGCCCAACCACACAGCTATTGACCACACTGCTGTGCTGCCTGCCCTGGACAATGCCGTGGGCGGACACGAGAACCTGTATCATGCCAACGGTTTCAAGCCCATAACCGACTACAACGACCGTATGCAGTGCACCACCGGCGAGATGGGCGGACTGCCCGACGTAAATACCGAGAATCCCGACTTCCAATATTACTACCTGCAATATGTCAACGACCTCATCAATCTTGGAGCCCGTGGATTCCGCTACGATACAGCCAAGCACATAGGTGTGCATTCAGATCCGCTCGACCCCAAGGCCACCCGCAACAACTTCTGGGACGTGGCAACCGGCCGCGAGGGCGTCAAGGGGCTTACCGTGCTGATGCCCGACAGCCTGTATATATATGGTGAAGTGCTTCAGGACAAGAACGTGCCCGAGAAGGAATACGGCGAATATATGGATATGACAGCCAGCGCATACGGACACTCGCTGCGCGATGCCCTGCGCGCCCACAAAGTGAACGAAACCCTGCTCACCGACTGGAACCACTCGCTCACTCCCGACCGCCTTGTGACTTGGGTTGAAAGCCACGACACATATTGCAACGCCCACGAAAGCGCCGACATGACCGACGAACAGATGCGCATGGGCTGGGTGTTCCTTACAGCACGTCAGCATGGACGTCCGCTTTTCTACAGCCGTCCGGCCGGAAGCACCCGTCAGAATTACTGGGGAAACAACCGCATAGGCGCACGCGGCAACGATGAATTCAAGCACCCCGAGGTAGTGGCCGTAAACAAATTCCGCAAGGCAATGGATGGTCAGGCCGAAAAGATTTTCACATCCAAAGACGGAGCTGTGGTAGAGATTTGTCGTGGTAACGGCGGAGCGGCCCTCATCAACCTCTCAGAGCAAAAACAGAAGGTGAAGATGGCCACAAGCCTGCCCGACGGTGAATATACCGACAGCGTATATGGTACAGCCTTCAAGGTGAAGAACGGCGAGAT
This sequence comes from uncultured Bacteroidales bacterium, assembly GCA_947072905.1. GTDB lineage: Bacteria > Bacteroidota > Bacteroidia > Bacteroidales > Muribaculaceae > CAG-873. The sequence continues at coordinate 249 of CAMTKF010000045.1, read as the reverse complement.
GCAGGCCACCGTAGCCCCCATGACTTCATATATTATATATGCCACTCGCTAAATGTGCGTTATAATTATGTTTTATAACATATTGTTAGCAAGACTTCTTGATTTAACTAAAATTAACTTAGGTGGCAAAATATAACAAACCGTAATTATTTAGATAAAAAAAAGAATAAAGGAGGCTGTCTAACAAGTTTAGGCAGCCTCTCTTTTGTGTGGTTCATCAACAAAAAAATAAGGCTTTCATGCTGAATT
>CAMTKF010000044.1 GCA_947072905.1 uncultured Bacteroidales bacterium | reverse complement strand
CGCAAGAAAGCAGCCTGATTCTCTCAATTTTAAATCTAAAAAAGAGACTGCCTAACTTTTGATTGTTAGACAGCCTCTTTTGAATATTTGTCAGTCGGTGATTACGAAGCCTGAGTTGGGGTTGAGGGTTATGGTGACTTTTTCGGGATTTTTCACCTTAAGCTCGGTTTTCTGAAGCTCGCCTTTCTTATCGTCGCAGAGTATGGTGAGTGCTTCGCCTTTTTCAAACATGGGCAGTGCGAGGTCCACCTTTGTGGTCTCGGGCATGTTGCTCACACCGGCCACATACCACTTGTTGCCATGACGGCGTGCCACAACGGCATACTTGCCGGGATAGCCGGCGATGTACTTGGTATCGTCCCAAGTGGTAGGCACATTCTTCATGAACTCGATGGCAGCCGCGGGAGCATCGGTGAGATTGTTGGGTGCAAGTGCGAAATACTGCACAGGATTTTGGAACAGCACAGCTGTGGCAAGCTCAAATGCGTCGGTGGTGCGGCGTATGCTGCCGCCGTTGTTGCCCCTGTTAAGACGCTTGTTAAGAGGCGAGCCACCATATTCCATTATAGCAGCCGAGTTGCGGATGAAAGGATGCAATGTGGCATGAAGAGCCTCCTTGTCGCAAAAACTCTGTTCGAAAACAAGGTTTTCAGACGCGAGTACGGCCTCGGCACCTACAAAGTTGGGATACATTCGTTCCCAGCCGCGTGGCAATGTGCAGCCATGGAACACCACATCTATGCCATAGTCGGCGGCATCGCTGAGTATATCTTCATACAGACGCATGGTTTCCTGCTTGTCGCCACCAAAGAAGTCTACCTTCACAGCATCAACACCGTTGTCGCGCATCCATTTCATCCATTTCTTGCGCACGATGGGGCGATCCATGCGGTTGACGGGACTTTGCACAATATCGTTCCAATGACCCGACGAAGAGTACCACAGAGTAGGACGCACACCCTTTGACTTGGCGTATTTGAAGAGTTCTTCCATGCGTTGCTCGCCTATATTCTGATCCCATCCGGCATCAATCAGTATGTTGTCGTAGCCGAGGTCGGCGGCAAAATCTATGAAGGTCACCTGATCGTCATAATTCATGGAATTGTCCTGCCATATAATCCAGCTCCATGTGCCTTTGGCCGGACGCGCTTTGCCCTTGACAGTATAATCATACTTAGGTTCCACAAGATCCCAAGGCAATGTAGTCTCCACTATGGGGGCAAGATTATCGCCTATGGCCATGACACGCCACGGGGTATATCCGGGAACCTTCACACCGGGTGAGGCCGAGCCGTTGCCGTTGTTTTCCTCGGGCATAGGAAAAGCGATGGTGTACTTTCCGTCCTTATAATCGCTTAGATGCGAGCCACAGTAATAGCCGTCGACACCTGTCTCGGTGATGAGAGTCCATACTCCGTCGGGAGTCTTGAACAGAGCAGGAAATGTATATCCGCGTCCGTACTGCGACACACTGTCCATAGGAGCATCCACCACATAATACTCCTCATAGCTGGGCTTGCTGCGCTTCCAACCAATCATTGGGTCTGACTGATGGGTGAGGAAAGTGGTGGTGCCTTCGGGAAATGCAAATGCGCCTGTTTCGTTCTTCACCACCATCGCGGCTCGACCGCTCTGCTTGGGTACAAAATAGCGGTATGCCACACCATTGTCGGCCACATGCCACTCTATGTTGAGTTTCTTGCCTCCATCGCCTTCGTATTCGATCACAGCTCCGGTAGCATTGACGTTTATCTTGCTTTTCTTAATTTTATCTTGATTGTAAGTGCGGTTTATAGATGAGGTGACAGCTTTGGTCTCCTTGAGACCTTTAGACAGGTCAACGAAGTCAAGCACAAGTCCAAGGTCTGAATTTTCTATCACAGTCTTACCGTTAAGGCTTACCGAATATAAGGGTGTGCCATCGGCCCCTACCGAGGTGGTAACTACCAGGTTGCCTGAGGGACTGCTGATTTCGGCCGCTCCTAAAGCTAAGGCTGAAAACATTGCAGACATTAACGCTAAATATCTGATATTCATGGTTTAGATTAGTTTTAATGTTTATATTTTTGCAAATATACACACAAAATCTGTAATTTCGAAATTTACGGTTGTAAAAATTACACTTATAATCTGCATCTAATCTGCATCGCCCATAACAGACTGAGCCGTGAGCAGGCTGCTATGTACAGCTGACTCACGGCTCAGGTAAAATGATTGTCGGATTATTATTGTCGGATTATTTCTGTGTTTTCTTATTCCAGTTGAATGCCGATATCACGGCAAAGAACAGGGCAATACAATAACCCATGGTTCTGTCAATACCCGGTATGGCTATCGTAGCCAGAAAAATGGCGTATGGCAGAGCCAGCAACTGGCTTGTTATCACACTAAGTCGGGATGAATCCTTCACATCCGCTTTCTGCATCAGCAACATGATGAATCTCACAACACCATATACCAGAATAAGGCACATAATGACAGCACTCACAATCGCTATTGCCTTAAGCTCGGGATAGTAGCTGCTTATAAGAATCACGGGCAGCACAGCCGCAGCATAACGGTAGCATATAAACAGTTGCGCGTCATCCAAAGCTCTTAAAAAACTAACGGCACTCATAAAAAATATTTTTAAAAATTTGGTTTTCGCTTGCAAAGTTAATGTTTTTTTTAATACGCGATTATTTTTTGAAATATTTTTGGGATTAAGCCGCAGATTTAAGTTGAACAGCAAATTACATTATGGCGTAAAAAGGCAAAAGTTACATTGGTGCGTTTGTGCAAGTGTGACTTGCAGAATTGTCAGAAGACAAAGCTCAACTATCCCTACAATCGGGCGGATTGAAGGTGCAGATAAGCCGCTGCCACCCCACCGAATGAAAAGAGTTTGGCAGAAAAGTGGCAGGATGACAGCTGTAGTAGGTTTTTAGGGATGTAATGTCAGACAGCGGAAAGTTCGGAGAGCTTTCGCCACTGGTCTTCGTAGAGCAAAGCACGTTGACGGTAGCTTGACAACTTAAAGCCTGTCCGGGGGCTGAGAGCCAACAGAGAGGGAGGCACTAATTGAGCCACCATGCGTGTCATGGCGGTGATGGAACCGGGATTTTCGGGAAAAGGACTATGTGCATCGGCGAGACCGAGAACCACAGTCTTGCCTTGCGGAACATGGCGAAGCACCTGTATGGCATAATCGTTACCTAGATCGAAGGGAATGAAGAACTTATCCACATCAAGAGATGACAGGGCTTTGGGCATGATATTGTCGGGATAGTCAATGTGTTCCCATTCAGGCACAACATTATCGCCACCGGAGATATAGATTGACTTCTCCATGCCGTCAGGGAGACCTTCTAAGGAACGGTTTATGACAGCAATCAGTTCGCCATGCAGTCTAATGAGATCGACGCCACCCTGCAGGAGCCGCTTGGTATAGTTATCATCGCACATCAGACCGAGAGCCGTGTCATCGTATTGCAGAGAGTTGCAACCGAGTTCGTGCAGACGGAGAGCAGTCTGACGGTAAGCCTCGGCAATATCACTTATCAAGGTGTCGATTGGAGCGGGATATAGCGTCTGAGGACATTCGTCGGAGAGAGCGTAAATCTCCATTAGCAGGTTTGCCGGAGAAGGGAGTGTCTGCCGGCACTTGGCGCGACCGGCAACAACTTTGTGAAGGAAGCGGAAGTCATCGAAGAAGGGATGAGCAGGATTGAAGGCTATGCGTCCGGTGACGTGAAGATGGTCGGTGGAGACTTCAACCGGCTGATAGATATGACCGGTGGAGACATTCTCGCAGGTGATGCCGTCGAGTCCGAACCAGAAGTCCATATCCCAATGTCTGCGGCGTAGTTCACCGGAGGTAACAAAAGGCACACCGCAGGATATCTGACGTTCAGCAATGTCACGCACGGCAGCATCCTCAACTGACGTGAGGTGCTGACGGTCGATAATGCCACGCTCAAAATCGCGTCGGGCAGCAATGAGTGTTTCATCAGGCAGAAAGCTGCCAACAGTTTCTATTGTCATAAGCAAAAGTTAAAATATTCCGTTTACTCCGCAGAAAATCAGCACGAGATAACCGAGGAGCAAACCGACCAGTCCCATGATAAGACCGGTCTTAACCATATATTTTTGTTGGATAAATCCCGTTGCGTCGGCAAGCGCATTGGGAGGAGTTCCTATTGGAGTACCCATTCCTCCAATATTAGCCCCTACCGGAATGGCAAGAGCCAATCCTATCTTGCCTTTACCATCGGCAGGCAAAGCATTAAGCACGGGTGCGAGGAATGTGAGCATCATCGCGGCAGTAGCCGTGTTGCTGATAAACATAGAGAAAACCGCCGTCACCAGAATAAATCCAAGAAGTACGTTTTCGGACCTCGTGCCGAACGGGAGCAACATCACATTAGCCAGCTTGACATCAAGCCCGGATTTAGTAGAGGCGATAGCAATGATGAAACCTCCGATAAACAGCATGATTGTGGGATCGGCAAAGCAATGGAGTATGTCCGTATTATTAACGAGGTTCGTCATTTTTTCCCCGTCGGAGCCGGATTGGAAAAACCATAAGGCACTATTAGACGCACAGAACAACAAGAGGACAACGACAACAAGTGAGGTAGTCCATGCCGGGACGGCATCGAAAAGCCACATAAGGGCAGCAAACACAAAAATAGCGAGGACACGATGCTCAACAGGTGTCAAGCCGGGCAATCCGTAAAATTCAGAGGGAGCTATCCAAAAGAAAAGCGGTATTACAATGGCTAAGAAAATCTTGACAGCCTTGATCCCAACAGGATTACGGTCGTTGCGGTGTTCTTTTTTCCAACGGTTATATTCCTCTACCAGATGGAAACCGTGAAACATTGTAAACATGGCAGCTCCTTATTTAGTAGTTCCGGACATTCTCCGATAAGGATTTGTACCCCAAAGATAGAAACCGCTTTGCAGGTCATCTTCACAATCTGGGCAGAGAGGACCTCCGTAATTGTAGATTAAGAACGAGAGCTGCCTGATGTCGAGCTTGGACTGTAGCAGCCATTGTTGAACACTATGGAACTCAAACAGGAATTCCTTTTCGCACCTTGCACATTTCATAGAGTGATAATGAAGTTTTAAGGTGGAAAAGACCAAAGACCGGAGCGACAGAGGCGCCAAAAGTCAGGATACAACAAAACCGCCGCGGCAAAATACCGTAGCAGAGGTCAGGTATCCCATAAGAGCGATGGGTTATGTATCCCGACGAAAAGGGTTCTATGTCAATGATAGTTCTCCTCACTTCAAAATCTAATCCACGAGATTATTGAAACAGATGCGTCCGGCAGGTCTCCTGACTTATCCCATTTCATCGGCGCCTTCCCATCAGTTGGAGTGACAGTGGCTCTAAGCCGATGATTTTTAAAGAATTACAGTAGCGGGTCTGTCCCGGATTTTCACCGGATTCCCTTTTAATCGCGGTTAAGCGAACCAAAACGTGGTGCAAAGTTACAAAAAATATTGATAAGTGCCGTGAGGTTTCAAGTAAAAGTGCAATTGAGATATTTCTATGGAGAGAGCGCACTGAATCTTGATAAATTCTTCAACCAGCCCTATACAGACCTTAAAATGATGCTTGTCGAGGTCTCGGAACCACCTCCTGAGGCGTCCAAAAATTCATAAAAGGGGCTTGTCTATTTCTATGATAATGCCCAACTTCTATCTTTCAAGAGGTTGGGCATGGGTTCTTAATGCTTAGCGGACAGTAATATTTTTGAAATAATTATACCTTTCGAGCTGGCATTTTTACAAAAAACAGACGCGGCCTGTAGTGGTCGCGTCTGTTTATATTATATAATGTGTAAGTTATCGCAGATTACTTAACATCAGGGTCAACGCCCCACTGCTGCTGTGCAAGGCGGCGGTAGTTGTTGTAACGCCACATAGCGTTAGCCTTGGCGGCAGCGAAGAGTTCGGCTGCTTCGGCGGGATACTGCTTCAGAACAGAAGCGTAGCGCACTTCGCCCTTGAGGAAGTCCTCAAACTTATCCCAGTCGGGATCCTTAGAGTCGAGGGTGAAGGGGTTCTTGCCTTCTTCTTCGAGAGCGGGGTTGTAGCGCCAAAGGTGCCAGTAACCACATTCAACTGCACGCTGTTCTTCTTCCTGGCTGCGACCCATACCGGCCTTAAGACCGTGGTTGATACAGGGAGAGTAAGCGATGATGAGCGAAGGACCGTCGTAAGCTTCAGCCTCGCGGATAGCCTTGAGGGTCTGAGCGTTGTTGGCACCCATAGCCACCTGAGCCACGTATACGTAGCCGTAGGTAGAGGCGATAAGGCCGAGGTCTTTCTTGCGCACGCGCTTACCGGCTGCTGCAAACTTGGCGATAGCGCCCACGGGGGTAGCCTTTGAAGCCTGACCACCGGTGTTTGAGTAAACTTCGGTATCAAGTACGAGAACGTTAACGTTCTTGCCTGAAGCGAGCACGTGGTCGAGACCACCGAAGCCGATGTCGTAAGCGGCACCGTCGCCGGCGATGATCCACTGGCTGCGGGCCATGATGAAGCCCTTGATGTCGAGCAGAGCCTTGCAGTTGTCGCAGTTGCAAGCTTCGCACAGAGGAACGATCTTCTCGGCAACTTCGCGTGTGGCGGCAGCGCTTTCGGGATTGTCGAGCCACTGCTGTGCAAGAGCCTTGATTTCGTCAGAGCACTTGTCGCAGGCGGTGATGTTCTTCATCACTTCGGCTACGCGGGTGCGCATCTTCTCAGAAGCGATCTTCATACCGAGACCGAATTCAGCAAAGTCTTCGAAGAGTGAGTTAGCCCATGCAGGACCGTAACCCTTTTCGTCGGTGCAGTAGGGGGTAGAGGGAACAGAACCCGAGTAGATTGACGAGCAACCGGTGGCGTTGGCAATCATCTGGTGGTCGCCGAAGAGCTGGCTTACGAGCTTAACGTAGGGAGTTTCGCCGCAACCCGAGCAAGCGCCCGAGAATTCAAACATGGGAGTGGCGAACTGGCTGTCCTTGGGAGTGAGCTGAACGTTAACCAGCGAAGCCTTCGAGCTAACCTTTTCGGCGCAGTAGTCCCATTCTTTCTGCACTTCGAGCTGAGTTTCGAGGGGCATCATCTTGAGAGCCTTCACGCCCTTCTTGCCGGGACATACATCAACACAGTTGCTGCAGCCGAGACAGTCGAGCACGTCAACAGCCTGCATGAAGCGCATGCCTGCCATAGCCTTGCCGATGGTGGGGATGGTAGCATCTTCGGCAAAGGGAGCTGCGGCCATTTCGTCGGCATTGAGCACGAACGGACGGATAGCAGCGTGGGGGCAAACGTATGCACACTTGTTACACTGGATACAGTTTTCAGAGAGCCATTCGGGAACGAATGCAGCCACACCGCGCTTTTCGTAGCGGGCTGTACCCTGCTGCCATGTGCCGTCGGCGATGTTCTCGAAGTCTGAAACCTTGAGGAGGTCGCCGTCCTGAGCGTTGATGGGGCGAACGATGTTGTTGATGAAAGCGGGATCGTTGTTTTCAACAGCAGCGTCGTCGGCGAGCTGAGCCCATGCGGGATCTACTGTGAGGGTGTGGTATTCTACACCGCGGTCAACGGCTGCGTAGTTCTTGTCTACAACGTCCTGACCCTTCTTGCCGTAGCTCTTGACGATGAATTTCTTCATCTGTTCAACAGCGAGATCAACGGGGATAACCTCGGTGATACGGAAGAACGCGCTCTGGAGGATGGTGTTGGTGCGGTTGCCCAGACCGATTTCCTGAGCTATCTTGGTAGCGTTGATATAGTAAACGGTGATGTTGTGTTCGGCAAAGTAGCGCTTAACCTTGTTGGGGAGGTTGGCAGCGAGTTCGTCGCCTTCCCAGATGGTGTTGAGAAGGAAAGTACCGCCGTCGCGCAGACCACGTGTAACATCGTACATGTGGAGGTATGCCTGTACGTGGCAAGCCACGAAGTTGGGGGTGTTTACGAGATATGTAGAGCGGATGGGATCGTCACCGAAGCGCAGGTGCGAGCAGGTGAAACCACCCGACTTCTTTGAGTCGTAAGCGAAGTAAGCCTGGCAATACTTGTTGGTGTTGTCACCGATGATCTTAACCGAGTTCTTGTTGGCACCTACAGTACCGTCGGCACCGAGGCCGTAGAACTTGGCTTCGAAGGTGCTTGCACCGCCCAGAGCCATTTCTTCCTTTTCGGGAAGTGAGGTGAATGTAACATCGTCAACGATACCTACGGTGAAGTGATCCTTGGGCATCGGTAGAGCGAGGTTTTCGAATACGCTGATGATCATCGAAGGAGTGGTGTCCTTTGAAGCGAGACCATAGCGGCCGCCTACGATGAGAGGCGCATTTTCCTTGCCGTAGAATGCATCCTTAACGTCGAGGTAGAGGGGTTCGGCGTTTGCACCGGGTTCTTTGGTACGGTCGAGCACGGCGATGCGCTTTACTGTTTCGGGCAGAGCGGCGAGCAGGTGCTTAACCGAGAAGGGACGGTACAGGTGAACAGAAACGAGACCTACCTTTTCGCCGTTGGCAACGAGATGGTCGATGGCTTCCTGAGCGGCCTGGGTCACAGAACCCATGGCGATGATCACACGGTCGGCATCCTTGGCACCGTAGTAGTTGAAGAGGTGGTATTCGCGGCCGGTGATGGCAGAGATCTTGGCCATGTAGTCTTCAACGATGTCGGGCACTGCATCGTAGTGCTTGTTGCAGGCTTCGCGGTGCTGGAAGAATACGTCGCTGTTTTCAGCCATACCGCGTGCAACGGGTGACTGAGGTGTGAGAGCGCGGTTGCGGAAGTCGGCGAGAGCCTCGCGGTCGAGCAGCGGAGCAAGGTCTTCCTGTTCCATAACTTCGATTTTCTGGATTTCGTGAGAAGTACGGAAGCCGTCGAAGAAGTTAACAAAAGGAACGCTCGACTTGATGGTCGAGAGGTGAGCTACACCGGCCAGGTCCATAACTTCCTGCACAGATCCTTCGGCCAGCATGGCGAAACCGGTCTGACGAACCGACATCACATCCTGGTGGTCACCGAAGATTGAGAGTGCGTGAGATGCAAGTGTGCGGGCCGATACGTGGAATACACAAGGCAGCAGCTCACCTGCGATTTTGTACATGTTGGGGATCATCAGCAGCAGACCCTGCGATGCGGTGTAGGTGGTGGTGAGAGCACCTGCCTGAAGCGAACCGTGAACGGCACCGGCGGCGCCGCCTTCTGATTGCATTTCCTGCACAAGTACTGTTTCACCAAAGATGTTTTTGCGACCGGCAGCACTCCATTCGTCAACATATTCAGCCATTGTCGACGAGGGGGTGATGGGGTAAATGGCAGCTACTTCCGAGAACATATAGCTCACGTGTGCAGCAGCCTGGTTACCGTCGCAAGTCAAGAATTTCTTGTCCTTACTCATAATTTATCAAGGTTAATACTAAAATTTCGTAATGATTGGTCAGACTTCACTCTTTGTGTTGAAATACATGACTTTCAATTTCCGACTGCAAAGATAGTAAAAAATAATGTGGTTTTGTAGTAAAAAAGTTCAAAAAGCGTTATTATCCGTACAATATCCATGTGGTTTTTGTATAAAAAAGTATAAAATCATTTCTCACCCTAAAAAAACGGCCGAATCTCTTGACATCGGCTTAAAAATGTCGTAATTTTGCACTAATTTTGCAGTAGTTGCGTCACGCTATTTTATCCGTCACGTGTTTAGGCTTGCAATCTACCCCTGTTTATGAGTAAAAAAAGATTCGCTAAAATATCTACCTTGGGCTCGCGGCTCACTTCCATTATCAGTGTGACCCTGGTCCTGCTGATTTTAGGTATTCTTGGCATGACTCTTGTCGCTTCACACGGTCTCAGCGATGATATCCGCAGCAATATGGGATTTGTGGTGAAGCTGTCGCCGGCTGCTTCGGCCGACGATGTCACCCGTGTCAAGCGCCTGCTTGGCGCCACACCCGGCCTGGCATCCTATCAATTCAGCTCTCCCGAATCAATTCTGGCTCAGGAAAGCCAACTGATGGGTGAGGACATCGAATCAATGCTCGACGGCGAGAATCCTTTCGGCGCCGAATTCGACGTTAAGGTTAAGCCCGTATATGCCTGCGCCGACAGCATAGGAGCCTTGTCGGCCGCTATCTCAAAAGATGCCGCGGTTGAGGAAGTTATCACCGACTCGGCTGTGGTAGACAGTGTCAACTCAGTGCTCCACCGCCTGTCGGTAGTGCTGTTGGCCGTGGCCATCGCCCTGCTGATCATATCGTTTGTGCTGATCAACAATACCGTGAGCCTGGCCGTGTACTCGCGCCGCTTCATCATACACACCATGAAGCTTGTGGGCGCAACGGGTGCATTCATACGCCGGCCTTTCATCCTGGCAGGTATAGCCACCGGAGCCATAGCCGCCGGTGTGGCCATAGCCCTGCTGGCTGCCCTCAGGGCATACGCCGCCACCTTCGACCCCATGGTCAACCTGCTGCTCGGTTGGACCGATATGGCCATGATATTCATCGCAATGGCTCTGCTCGGCATACTGATATGCGCGTTGGCCTCTACCGTAGCCACCAACCGCTATCTGCGAGCCGACTACGACGAAATGTTTATGAAATAGTATTTTAAATTAATATATGACTACTCCTTCTTATCAGAATAAGTCTGACGGCATCCAACGCCAGGACTTCTCCACAATGCCTCTGGGCCGCAACAACTTCATTATCATGGCCGTTGCCGGGATTATGATTGTGCTTGGTTTTCTGTTGATGCTCGGCGGTTCAAGCACCCCCGAACAGTTCAACCCCGACATCTTCAGCACCCGCCGCATAGTGGTTGGCCCTGCTATTTGCTTCCTCGGATTTGTAGTGATGGCTATTGCCGTTTGCCTTAAACCGCGCAAAAAATAAGGATTGATGGATATACTCAATGCGTTGATAATGGGTTTGGTACAGGGACTCGCCGAGTTCCTGCCCATAAGTTCATCGGGACACCTCGAAATATTCCGCGAGATACTCGGACTCGACCTATCAGGCGAAGAAAGTCTGGAGTTTGACGTGGTGCTACATATAGCCACGGTGCTTTCGACCATAGTGGTGCTGTGGCACGAATTCGTTCCACTGGTCACATCATTTTTCTGTTTCAAACGCGACAATAACTTCCATACCGTAGTCAAGATACTCATATCTTGCATACCGGTAGGCATAGTGGGACTGTGCTTTAAGGATGTGATAGAATCGTTTTTCGGCACCGACCTCACCATGGTAGGCATCTGCCTGCTGGTGACCGCCGCGCTGCTGTCGTTCTCTTACTTCTTCCGCACCCGTCCGCTCGACGACGCTCCCAAAGGCAAGCAGCCCTATAAGCCGCGAGATATCACATATTTAGACGCATTCATCATAGGCTGCGCACAGGCCATTGCCGTGCTGCCGGGCCTGTCGCGCTCAGGTACCACCATAGCCACCGGCATACTCATAGGCGACAAGCGCGAGCAAGTGGCACGCTTCTCATTCCTCATGGTCATCATACCCATTCTGGGCCAGGCTCTGCTCGACATAAAGGACTATATAACCGAACCGGCCTCCACCGTAATGCAGTCTATAGGCTGGCAGCCGCTGCTGGCAGGCTTCCTCACATCTTTTGTTGTAGGATGTATAGCATGCCGCTGGATGATTGAGATTGTGAAGAAGGGCAAACTGATATGGTTTGCCGTATATTGCCTTGCCGCCGGCATACTCTGTATAATTTATTAAAAGCCCTACTATAAGCCATGGATTTTTTCACAGGTGAGATAATCTGCATAGACAAGCCCAAGGGGTGGACCTCGTTTGACGCCGTAAAGCGTGTGCGCGGGGCCATACTGCGACGCCTTAAACTGAAGAAATTCAAGGTAGGACACGCCGGCACCCTCGACCCCCTGGCCACCGGTGTGATCATCATCACCACCGGCCGCGCCACCAAGCGCATAGAGGAGCTGCAGGGCGGAGTCAAGGAATATATAGCTACCATAGCTCTGGGAGCCACCACTCCGTCGTTTGACCTGGAAACTCCGGTCGACGCCACCTACCCCACCGACCATATAAGCCGGCCCATGGTAGAGGAGACCCTGCAGAAGTTCAAAGGCCGCATAGAGCAAGTGCCACCGGCATACTCGGCCTGCAAGATAGAAGGCGTGAGAGCCTACGACCTGGCCCGACGCGGCGAAGAAGTCGACCTCAAGCCCAAGATTCTTGTAATCGACGAGATAGAACTCTTGGACTACACGCAGACCGAGCTGAAGGTGCGTGTGGTATGCTCAAAGGGTACATACATCAGAGCCCTCGCCCGCGACATAGGACAAGCCCTGGGCTCGGGCGCCCATCTCACCGACCTGCGCCGCACGCGCGTGGGAGCCGTCACACTCGACGACTGCCTGCCGCCCGACCGCGTGGCCACACTCATAGCCGAAGCACCGCTCGAATATCCCGACTGGTGGGACGGCAACAGAGTTTCTTAATTTAACAAGCACTAAAACGTTCATAGATATAAACACCGAAGATATGAAACTGTCACAATTTAAATTTCGCCTTCCTGATAATCTGATAGCCCAGAATCCCCCTGTAGACAGGGATGAATGCCGCATGATGGTACTCGACCGCAAAACAGGTGAAATCGAACACAAACATTTCAAGGATATCCTCGGCTACTATGGCGAGGGCGACGTAATGGTCTTCAACGACACACAGGTGTTTCCCGCGCTTCTCTATGGCAATAAGGAGAAAACGGGCGCACGCATTGAGGTATTTCTGCTCCGTGAACTCAACGCCGACAACAAGCTGTGGGATGTTCTCGTGGAGCCTGCCCGCAAGATACGTATCGGCAACAAGCTCTACTTCGGCGAAGACGGCGCCATGGTGGCCGAGGTAATCGACAACACCACCTCGCGCGGCCGCACCCTGCGATTCCTCTACGACGGCCCCCACGATGAATTCAAGCGCGACCTCTACGCTCTGGGCCATACCCCGCTGCCCGCTTACATCACCCGCGAGCCTATACCTGAAGACGCCGAGGCCTACCAGACCCTCTATGCCCGCCGCGAAGGCGCGGTGGTAGCACCGGGCGCCGGCCTGCACTTCTCGCGTGAAGTCCTCAAACGTCTCGAAATCAAGGGCGTTGAGCAGGCTTTCATCACCGTACACTCCGGTCTGGGCACTTTCCGCGAAATCGACGTGGAAGACCTCACCAAACACCGCATGGACTCTGAACAGATGGACGCATCGCCCGAGCTTGTAGACACCGTGAACAAAGCCAAGGACAACGGCAAGCAGGTATGCGCCATAGGCACATCGGTACTGCGAGGCATTGACTCGGCCACATCAATGGGCGGACACATGAAGGTATATCAGGGCTGGACCAACAAGTTCATCTTCCCGCCCTACGACTTCACAGTATGTTCCTCCATGCTCACCGACTTCCACCTGCCCTACTCCACCATGCTCATGATGGTGGCTGCCTTCGGCGGATACGAAAACGTGATGCATGCCTACGAGGTGGCTGTGGAAGAAGGCTACCAATTCGGCACATACGGCGACGTGATGCTGATACGATGACACAACTATTTACTTAAACTATAACCATTATTTGCTATTACAATGATTAACCGTTTTGTACTGAACGAAGTTTCTTATTTCGGACCCGGCGCCCGCGCCGTAGTGCCTCAGGAAGTATCACGTCTCGGCCTTCACAAAGCCCTGGTGGTGACCGACAAGTCGCTCATCCAGTTTGGAGTGGCAGAAAAAGTGTTTGAAGTATTGCGCTCGGCCGAAATACCCTTCGAGGTATTCAGCGAGGTAAAACCCAATCCCACCGTATCAAACGTAAAGGCCGGTGTTGAAGCCTTTGCTCAGAGCGGCGCCGACTTCATCATAGCCATCGGTGGCGGCTCGGCCATGGATACCGCCAAGGCTGTGGGTATCATCACCAACAACCCCGAGTTTGCCGATGTTGTTTCGCTCGAAGGTCGCGCTCCCACCAAGCACAAGTCAGTACCTGTGATAGCTCTCCCCACCACCGCAGGCACCGCTGCCGAAGTCACCATCAACTATGTGATCACCGATGAGGTCAACCAGAAGAAAATGGTATGCGTTGACCCCAACGACATCCCCGCCATCGCCATTGTCGACGCCGAACTGATGTACTCGCTGCCCCGCAGCCTCACAGCCTCTACCGGTCTCGACGCCCTCACCCACGCTATCGAAGGCCTCATCACCAAGGGCGCATGGGAAATGAGCGACATGTTTGAAATCAAGGCCATCGAGATGATCAACAAATATCTCGAAACCGCTGTAAACGAACCCACCAACGCCGAGGCTCGCAACGGCATGGCCGTAGCACAGTACATTGCCGGTATGGCATTCTCAAACGTAGGTCTTGGCCTGGTTCACGGCATGGCTCACCCTCTGGGAGCAATCTTCGACATTCCCCACGGCGTGGCCAACGCTCTGCTGCTGCCCACAATCATGGAGTACAACGCTCCCGCAGCCCTCGACAAGTATGTTGACATAGCCAAGGCCATGAACGTTTACACCACAGGCATGTCGGCCGAAGAAGCCGCACAGGCAGCCATCAAGGCCGTACGCGACCTCGCTGTACGCGTTGGCATCCCCCAGCACCTCTCGGAACTCGGCATCAAGGCCGAAGACCTGCCCAAGCTGGCCGAAGCCGCCATGGCCGACGTATGCACTCCCGGCAATCCCCGCGAATGCTCATACGAAGACACCCTCGCCCTCTACACAAAAGTGCTCTGATCTGCACGCATCCTAATTACAAAGAAATTGAAAAAGCCGGATTATTCCGGCTTTTTCTTATTTAAGAAGAAGTGAAAAGACAAATGTGCTACGGAATCGCTATCTCCATATCCGTTGGCAAGACGTAAAACCTCATTTTGAGGTTTCAAGCGTGATGTCGGTAGGCCTGTCTCTGAAAGAAACAGCTGTGTTGCCGTGACTTCTTGAATATGCCTTAACTTAGAGCTGAATAAAAAAAAGATTCAACAGTTTATATCTTTTACATTCAGTCAATTAAGCATATAAATATTATACCCTGCCGTGCACATTTTTCATTAAATAAGCTTTTGCAATTTAACTTTTGCAAAACTCAGGGGTCTTATAAGCGATGGACAACAAAAGTATCATAAAGAATATGCGGGCCGACATGCAAAAAGGGTTCAGACTGCTGCTTGACGCGTATCAGGAGAAGCTGTACTGGCACCTCCGCCGCCTGCTTGGCTCACATGATGATGCTTCCGACGCCCTTCAAGAGACATTTATACGTATTTACCGCAATTTCGACTCATTCAAAGGCGATGCCTCCGCACTTACATCATGGATATTCAGGATAGCGACCAACGAAGCCATGAGAATGATAGAACGCCGCCCCCAACCCACCGCTCAGATTGACGACCCTACAGTTCAACCCCTGGCCGACGAATATGTGGATTACTCAGACCTCGAAGCCGTAAAACTGCAGAATGCCATCCTGGCTCTGCCACCCAAGCAAAGAGCCGTGTTCAACATGCGGTACTACGATGAACTCTCATATCAGGAAATAGCCGATGCAGTAGACACTTCGGTATCTGCCGTTAAGGTTAACTATCATCTCGCAAAAGAAAAAATTGTAAACGCCATAAAATCATGAGTACCCTCGATCAAATAGGCAAACGCACGCCTTATAAAGTGCCCGAAGGCTTCTTCGAAAGTTCTGCCGACCTGATTATGGCCCGGATAGAACAGGAACCGCGCAAGGTAGTGCGCAGCAGGTTCTTCACGTCTTTCAGAGCATACGCAGCCGCAGCCGCCGCTGCAATCATCGTGGTGCTCGGATCAATATTCATATTCAACGAAAGCAACCACGTAAGCCTTAACGAACTCAACGATGACTTCATGAGACTGTCGTCGGCCGACCGCGACCAGATTCTCGACATGTACGAAGACGATCTTTTCCTCAATCTATAAACTATTTCAGATGAAATTCAGATTCTTACTTATTATCCTTGCAGCTGCAATAGCCTCTGCACCCGCATCTGCAGCCGCCAAACCCAAAAAAGAAAAACCTTCAAGCGAGCAGCTGGCCGTGAAACAGGCTTGCTACATAGCCAACAGCCTGAACCTCGACTCTAAGGAAACACAGCAGTTTATCGACGTATATTCACGATACCAAAGCGAGGCAATGAAGATAAAGCAGGTGCCCAAATCAAACAAAGCCCCTGCCACCGATGACGAAGCCAGGAAACTAATCAAAAGCCAGATTGAAAGCAGCGAGCAGCAGATAAAACTTCACAAAAAGTATTATCAGATATACTCTTCATTCCTCACCCAGACACAGATATGGAAAGTATATCAGCTCGAAAAGAAAATCCGTCGCCAGTATCGCAATCACAACGTCAGAAGCCCCAAAGCTCCAACACCCCCCAAGGCTCCCAAAGCACCTAAAGCTGTAAGCACCCGCAACAGAACCGTGGATGTCAACGGCTATAAGATAGACTTCAAAAGCATCGACAACCATGGCCGCAATACCACTATTGTATTCACCGTTCAGAACGAAGGCAAAAACCTGAAAGACGGTCTCTCTATAGATAATATAGTGCTGGAATGCAACGGCAAAACCTACAAGGCCTCGAATGTTGATGCCAACTGGGGCAAGACAAATACAATAACCGCCAAATTTAAAAAGCTCACAAAGTTCTCTGACATGCGTCTGAAGCTGAAACTCAACGGCGAAACAAAAGTGATTCAGATTCCTTCATGATAATTGTGCGACTTATCCGCAATTCCAACCTATGATTACTTTAAAGGATAAGTTCTAAGAGCCGGACCCTTGCCATAAGGACCCGGCTCGTGCTTTTTTTACAGGCGTATAAAAATTTTTGTTGTTGGCGTGGATTTTTTTACGTAATTTTATGGCTGATTATGCGCCGCCGAGTATTGACATACAACAGCACCTCGCTGAGCAACGCAGCCCGCAGGCTGCAACAGCTTGTGGAATCCACAGGCTATGAGCCCGACTGTGTGCTGTCGATAAGACGTGGAGGCGAGGAAGTGGGCAAGCTGATGTTTGACAAGGCTGCCCATGAATCCACATGCCTGCAACGCCCCGGCAGCCGGGCCAAAGGTAGTTCATTTTCAAAACTGCTTAAATATCTTCCCCGGCCCGTGCTCGATAGGCTGCGCATAGCCGAAGCATGGTATCTGGCACGCCGCACACCGCGCTGCGTAGACCCCGACGCGGTAATTTTGCCCGAGTTGGGGCGGTATGAACGGATTATCATCATAGACGATGCCGTAGACAGCGGTGTCACACTCCGGGCCGTGCGCGATGCCGTGAAGATGCACTACCCCGCAACCGATGTCCTCACTGCCGTTATCACCGTCACCACGCGCCGGCCGGTGATACTGCCCGATTTCTCTTTGTACAACAATCTTACCCTCATACGCTTCCCATGGTCGGCCGACAGTCAGCAAAACAAGGAATAACCGTCGTAGACCTCGACGGCACACTGCTCAAGATAAACAGCCTTGAGCTGTTTCTGCGCACAGCCCTTACATACGCCCTGCGGCACGGTCGCATAGACCGGGTAGTGGCCATACTGAGCCTGTATGCCCTGCGCCGCATACGCCTTATATCGCACGAAACCATGAAATACCGTGCCATTGCCGCTGCCGGCAAAGCTCCCGACATGCTCAACATATTCGGTCTGAAGGCGCGACGCCACCTCAACCGACAGGTACTCAACTTCATAGCAGCACGCCGCCGCGAGGGCGACAAGATACTGGTGGCAAGTGCCGCCGCCGGTGTATATGTAAACAAGATATGGAGCGGCGACTTCATTGCATCGCCTACGGGTGGGCCTGACTGCCGCGGCACCATAAAGCGCGATGCCGTGGAAGAGCGAATAAACGATATGGGACTGGAACTGAAATACTTCCTCACCGACCATTGCGACGATCTGCCTATGGCAACGCTTGCGGCCGATAAAGGCGCCAAGGTAATCCTTGTAAGACCTCTCGGCAACACGCGCATGCGCTTCGAATCGGCCCTGCCCAAATCGTCGCTTATAGTCATAGAACGGCGAAATCGCGACTGAATTTGCTGATTTCGTGTATTTTTTTCTTAAAAACGCAGTTTAAATTTTGCCATGAGCCAAAAAAGGCTTAACTTTGCGTTATCGAACAGAAATGCTCGAATGGTGTAATGGTAGCCACGAGGGACTTAAAATCCCTTGGTCATTGCGACCGTGCGGGTTCGAGTCCCGCTTCGAGCACCTGAGTTATAAAACCTTGCCTTACATAGGGCAAGGTCTTATAACTTTTTATATGGTAGCTGATAGCGAAGTATTACTTTACTTTTTTATCTTTATATCGTCGGATATTATGTCTATCCAGCCGCGGTCTGAGCAGTTGGCGGGGGTGATGCTGTAGAATCCAACTTTTGCTCCTATCCATTTGCCTTCGCGAGCCTCGAATGTTATATCCAGAGGAATATATTTCTTGCCGTCGGTGCTGTAGGCAAATTTGCATATACCTCCTGCGGTCACAGTTACTTTAAAGTACATCTCACATTCCATATTGGCGCGTGTTCCGGCATTGTATATTCGCTGCGGACTTATGGTGGCTATGTCTGTTACGGTCTCTTTGCCACCCTTTTCGGTATTGGCACAGGTGGCTGCCTGCAACACGAAGTTGTCACCACGTTTTGTGAGTCCGAGCCGGCAATAGTCAAGCCCCATAACTATGATGCCCGATGAAACCTCTCCGCTCCTTTTCTTGGCCGAAATCTTCACCTGTGTTGAGAAAGTGAACTCCTCGGCCGGGAATTTCTGAAGCCACAGATTGGGCACTTCCCACAGGTTTACAAATTCCGGGCTAAGTTTATGGCCGTAGAGCCGCATGCCGCCATCGGGCATGGGGAAGCCAAACATATTGTTGTAATTGGCATGCCACTGATACAGCAGCGATTTTTGCGCCGGCGATTGTTCGGCCAATGGCTTGTTGCCTGTATCAGGGCGCGGATATTTACGCACAGGTGTTCCCGTACCGTCGCCGTCCTTATCCACACCTATCACCGGCCAGTCGCCGTCCCACTTCATTGGATTGAGGTGTATGATGCGTCCGTACGCATCGCGGTCCTGGAAGTGAATAAACCAGTCTTCGCCCGTAGCTGTAGTGACCCATCCGCCCTGGTGAGGACCGTTTATGTCTGATTCGCCCTGCGCCATTACAATCTTGGGTTCATACGGACCATAGATATTGCGGGAGCGCATCACAAGCTGCCAGCCCTGCGACACACCGCCGGCCGGAGCGAATATATAGTACCAGCCGTTGCGTTTGTAGAGCTTTGTGCCTTCAATTGTATGGTTTACGCCATCGTTTCCGTCAAACACAATGCGCGGATTGGATATAAGGCGTGTGCCGTCAGGCGACATCTCGCTTACAGTGATTATGCTGTTGAAACCGGCTCTTGACCCGGCCCAGGCGTTCGAAAGGTATGCACGGCCATCTTCATCCCAGAACGGCGACGGGTCTATCATGCCCTTGCCGGCCTTGACCAGCACGGGTTCTGACCATTCAGCCTCGGGATTGTCGGTCTTAACCATGAATATTCCGTAATCGGGGTCTCCCCAATATATGTAGTATTCGCCGTTGTGATACTTGATACATGGCGCCCATACGCCCTTGCCATGCTGCGGGGCGGCTGCGTAATAATCGGTCGGCGGCACACTCTCCAACGCATAGTTCACCAGATTCCAGTTTACAAGATCGGTGGACTTAAGAATGGGCAGACCCGGGGCGCACTGAAAGCTCGAAGCCGTCATGTAGAAGACAGATCCATCGGGCGAAGCCACCACATCCGGATCTGAGTAATCGGCATATATTATAGGGTTGACGTATTCCTTAGCGCCGACATTGACGGGATTTGACACCGTATAATGCTCAGCGTGAGCATCTACCGACAGAGATAAACATAGTATAATGGGAAGCAAATATTTTTTCATGGTTTGATAGCATTAATCATCCCAAATTTAGCACTTATTTTTAACATATCATGCGAAAGACTCTTTCGTTTTTGATATTTTTAACACCTGTGATACAAGGTTTGATTTCTAAATAATTTACCTTTGTATCTCAGCACTCTGCCACATACACTCTGAGACAGTGTTAACTTTTCTTTAAAAACAGCCTTTAGATCAGTAAATTCATATTGGCAGACGTATAGTATATAACTACCATAAAAACTGCAAGCACCGATGTATTTATTAGGATACGACTTAGGCACTTCATCAGTTAAATGTGCCATTGTTGACGCCGCCACCGGCAGGTGCGTGGCCTCGGACTTCTATCCCAAGACCGAAGCCCCCATCAAGTCGCTCAAGCCCGGTTGGGCCGAGCAATCTCCCGAGTCGTGGATTGACAACATGAAGCTTGTCACAAAAGAGATTCTGGCTAAATCAGGCATTGATGCAGCGGATATCAAGGCCATAGGCTTCTCGTATCAGATGCACGGGCTGGTGGCTGTTGACAAGCATGGCAAGGTACTGAGAGATGCAATTATATGGTGCGACTCGCGCGGAGTGCCATACGGCGACAAGGCATTCAAGGATCTTGGCGCCGACACTTGCCTTACACATCTGCTCAACAATCCCGGCAACTTCACTGCGGCCAAGCTGCGGTGGGTTAAGGAAAACGAGCCTGAGGTTTACGACCGCATATACAAGGTGATGCTGCCCGCCGACTACGCAGCATATCGCCTGACAGGTGAAATATGCACAAATCCCGAAGGCTTGTCCGAATACATGCTGTGGGACTTCAAGAACGATGCTCCGGCAAGACTGCTAATGGACTATTACGGTTTCGACCCCGATATTTTTCCTGAAGTCAAGCCCACATTCTGCGTGCAAGGCAGGGTGAGTGCCCGAGCCGCCGCCGAGTTCGGACTGGTCGAGGGCACACCTATCACCTATAAAGCAGGCGACCAACCCAACAATGCTTTGTCGCTCAACGTATTCAATCCCGGTGAAGTGGCATCAACAGCCGGAACATCGGGAGTGGTATATGGAATAAACGATAAAATAGACTACGACCCACTCTCGCGCGTGAACAACTTCGCCCATGTCAACCATACGGCCGAAGCACCACGCATAGGTGTTATGACCTGCATAAACGGCACCGGAATACTGAACAGCTGGATAAAAAAGAATGTGGCTACAGACGGCATCTCATACAGCCGGATGAACGAACTGGCCGCCGAGGTACCCGTGGGTTCTTGCGGAGTGTCGATATTGCCCTTTGGCAACGGAGCCGAGAGAGTTCTCGGCAACCGCACGACGGGCTGTTCGTTCCACGGAATACACTTCAATATCCACGACCGTCGGCACATACTGCGCGCAGCCCAGGAGGGTATTGTGTTCTCGCTGATGTACGGCATGGAAATAATGCAGGGTATAGGTTTGAAAATCAACCGCATACACGCCGGAAATGCCAATATGTTCCTCAGCCCCGTATTCAGAGATACGCTTGCATCTGTATCGGGTGCGGTGATAGAATTGTACGATACCGACGGTGCGGCAGGCGCAGCCAAGGGAGCCGGAATTGGCATAGGCATCTATCGTGATAACAATGAGGCATTTGCATCGCTCGATAAGATTGACGAGATTATCCCCGCCCTCGACCGCGAGCCATACATCGAAGCATACACCCGATGGAAAGACATACTGAAACAACAACTTGACAACTAACATATTAAAAACATAAAAAAACACCCGAAGAAATGGCAAATAAAGAATATTTTCCCGGTATCGGAAAAATAAAATTCGAAGGTACCGACAGTTATAACCCCCTTGCTTACCGCTACTACGACGCAGACCGCATCGTGCTTGGCAAGCCTATGAAAGAATGGCTGAAATTCGCTATGGCATGGTGGCACACACTCTGCGCCGAGGGCGGCGACCAGTTTGGCGGTGGCACCAAGCAATTTCCCTGGAACACAGCCTCAGACCCCGTCGAGGCTGCCAAGAACAAGGTAGATGCCGGATTTGAATTTATGCAGAAAATGGGTATAGAATACTTCTGTTTTCACGATGTAGACCTTGTGAGCGAAGGCAACTCGGTTGAAGAATACGAGGCAAACCTGAAAGCCGTAGTGGCATACATAAAAGAAAAAATGGCTGAAACCGGCATCAAGAACCTGTGGGGCACAGCCAATGTATTCAGCCATGCCCGCTATATGAACGGAGCTGCCACCAATCCCGACTTTGATGTAGTGGCACGCGCCGCCGTACAGATCAAAAACGCCATCGACGCAACCATAGAGCTTGGCGGCAGCAACTACGTATTCTGGGGCGGACGCGAGGGCTACATGAGCCTGCTCAACACCGACCAGAAACGCGAAAAGGAGCACCTGGCTATGATGCTCACCATGGCCCGCGATTACGCCCGAGCCAAGGGCTTCACAGGCACATTCCTCATCGAACCCAAGCCCATGGAACCCACCAAACATCAGTACGATGTAGACACCGAAACTGTGATCGGATTCCTCAAAGCCCATGGTCTTGACAAGGATTTCAAGGTAAACATCGAAGTAAACCACGCCACCCTGGCCGGACATACATTCGAACACGAACTTGCCGTGGCCGTAGACAACGGCATGCTCGGCAGCATAGACGCCAACCGCGGCGACTATCAGAACGGATGGGATACCGACCAATTCCCAATCGACAACTATGAGCTTACACAGGCCATGATGCAGATCATACGCAACGGCGGCCTGGGCAACGGCGGTACAAACTTCGACGCTAAGACACGTCGCAACAGCACCGACCTCGAAGACATCTTCATTGCTCACATTGCCGGAATGGATGCCATGGCCCGAGCTCTGCTCTCGGCTGCAGATGTTCTTGAAAAATCGCCCTACAAAAAGATGCTGGCCGAGCGCTATGCTTCATTTGACAGCGGCAAAGGCAAAGAATTTGAAGAAGGCAAACTCTCACTCGAAAATCTTGTGGACTATGCCAAAACCGCAGGCGAACCGACACAAAAGTCGGGAAAGCAAGAGCTATACGAAGCCATCGTAAACATGTACGTTTAAGAAATACCCCCCTGCCTAACGAAAAGGACGCCGTTTCTCACAAACGGCGTCCTTTTCATTTTTTACAAACCAAACATTTACCTTATATCTAAACCTTATTTGAATTGACCTTTGATCTAATGATTATCACTGATGACATTGCAAAATTACTACAGTAAAAGGGCTGCTCAAAGCCCTTATCAATAATTTAAAGTCAAATATAAATAATAATTTACGCTTTAGAACTGACTCTCAACATATTCACTTTTAAAAATAAAATACAAAATATAACAGATTTATTCTTTATTTAAGTAAAAAACAGTATCTTTGCAGCCTTGAATCCATTACCGCACCCAATACAGCTCTCAACCATGAAAAGCACAACCTGTCTGCTGAGAATACTCATTGCTCTAAGCTTTTTGAATCTCTTCAGTCTGCAAAGTATAGCCTACAGCAACAAACTCAATCATGCCATCGACTCGGTGGATATGGCCATACGGAACATAAACAATGTAATAAGCATGCGATATCAGAGCATTGATTCATTGCGTAGGTTTGGCAAGCGCCCGCCCGCCGAGCTCGACATACTCACAGCCCGTGAATATGAAGGACTCAACAATGATTCATCCATTGTATATTATACATCAGCCATACATAAAGCCGGCTCCGACACTGCGGTTGCAAACAGAGCCAAAATATATCTGGCGCGCCGTATGGCTGTAGCCACCATGTTTAATGAAGCCGCCGACTTGCTTGACAGCATAAAGCCCGAGGAGCTGTCGAATTACGACAAACTCCAATATTTCAAATCATTAGCAACGATAAATCTCGAATATTACAGGTACAGCAACATTGATAAAATCAAGGAAAAGTCAAGGGACAATGCAATAAACGCTCTCGACTCAATTCTTGCCATCTTACCCGAAAAAGACAATTACCATAAAATAGCACGGGCACAACACGGAATACTTACCGGAAACGAAACCATTGCTACCGGCGACCTGCTTGAAATAATCGACAGCTCAAATACTGAAGATAAGGCATACTACGATGCAGTGAGCATGCTTGCCGAACTGTACGGCGGCAATGAAAAGACCCGCGAGGAATACATGTACTATCTTGCCCTTGCCGCCAAATCAAACCTCACACGAGGAAATCTTGAGAACGCGCCACTGCTACACCTTGGCAAGCAACTGTTTGAAAATGGCGACCTTAACAGAGCTTATACATATATGCATCAGGCCGGAGCCAACATCTATAATTCAAACAGCCGCAACCTGTACACACAGCTCGTTCCCACCATGGCCAATATGATTGAGGCCAACAGAGATCATGAGGCCAAGATGAACTCAATACACATCTTCACATACATATTTGCCCTTGTCATCATAATAATTCTCGGCACTTTGTTGTGGAAAAGACACAATGCACTGATACGCAAGAATATAGAGAACAAACTACTTTCAGACTCTTTGCATGCCGGCGAAGACTACTCCAACCGCATATTGGATCTGTGCTCATACTACATCGAAAGCATGGAAGAATTCAACCGCCTTGTCGACAGAAAAATCAAGACCAATCAAATAAAAGACTTGCACCAGATGATAGAATCGGGCAAAGCGCTCAAATCCATGAACGAAAGTTTCTTTGAAGTATTCGACAACGCCGCACTGAATATCTACCCCGACTACATCTCCCAACTGAACACCCTGCTGCTGCCCGACAAACAATTCAGCGAACCCGAAGCAGGCAAGCTGTGCCCCGAGCTGCGCATAGGTACAACCGTCCGCGATAGCAGGTATAGCTTAAAAAAATAGCCGTCCGGATTTTGGGCGGCTATTTTTGTAAGGG